>DATCQV010000026.1:0-6299 GCA_036569325.1 Mucilaginibacter sp.
GAGCCCATGCGTTTCCTTCCCGAGGGAGGGAAATGCGGGCTATTCTTTTTCTATATTTTTCTTCAGATAATCTGATTCAAAACCAGCACCCCCGCCAATCCAATCAGCGATACCATGGTCTCCATCATTGTCCATGAGCGCAGTGTATCTTTTATAGAAAGATTAAAATATTCCTTAAACAGCCAGAAACCGCCGTCATTCAGATGCGAGCAGGCCAGACTACCCGCGCCGATAGCCAGCACCATCAGGTTAGGATTGATAGACGGATCGTTCAGCACCAATGAAGACATGATACCTGCCGCCGTCAATCCTGCAACGGTAGCAGAACCCAAACTGATACGAATAATAGCGGCAATAACCCAGCCCAATAATAAGGGCTGCATGTGAAAGCTTTGCAGCAATTCGGCTATGCTTTTGTTGGCGCCGCTATCTGTTAATACGGCTTTGAAAGCCCCGGAACCTGCCACGATCAGCAATATCAGTGATACATCTTTGATGGCATGACTGTAAATGCCCGCCAATTCCTTCATGTTCCGTCCGTTCCGTAACCCTAAAGTAAAAGTGGCTACCGTGAGCGATACCAGCATCACAATCGGTGTTTCGCCAACAAAGGCAACCAATTTATGGAAGGTGCCATCGCTGTGGTTGGTATTTAAGTAAAGCGTGGTGATCATGATCAGCGCAACCGGCAGCAGTGCGGTAAAAAAACTGTTAAAGGCGCTTGGCAATTGATCGGCCGGAATTTCTTCCGACATAAAGGTGGCAAGCGGCTTGGAGTCTATTTTTTTTAGTGTGCGTGAAAATACAGGTCCGGCTAAAATAATGGCGGGGATGGCAAGCACAAGTCCGTAGGTGAGGGTCGTGCCCATGTTCGCGTGAAAAGTCACTACCAGTGCAGATGGAGAGGGGTGAGGTGGTAAAAAGCCGTGCGTTACCGATAGGGCTGCAAGCATAGGTAGCCCGATATAAACCGCCTGAAGCTTATATTTATACACTACTGAAAATATCAGCGGCACCATCAACACAAATCCAGTCTCGTAAAAAAGGGGGATACCTATAATAAATCCCACCACCACCAATGCCCATTGAATATATTTCACGCCTGAAGCATTCACCAGCACCTCGGCAATTTTTTGCGCTGCTCCGCTGGTGGCTACCAATTTGCCGATCATCGCACCGAGGCATATTATAATGGATATGGCGCCCAGTGTATCGCCCAACCCCTTTTGTACCGATTTGGTTACCTTATCTAACGGAATACCCAGCAGCAACCCCGCCGTTATAGAAACTATAAGAAATGCCACGAAAGGGTTTACCTTAGCCCAGCTTACCAGTAATATGAGCAGGATGATGCAAAAAAGGATGGTGAGTAAGATCATTACTTGTTTTTAAGGAAGTCTCCGTTAAAGATTGGTTCTTGTCGGTTATCCCAAAAAAACAAAATAATAATTTCTTTTTCGTCTATCTTATAAAAAAAAGATGGTTGCTTGAAATGAGGGCCATTCTCACATTTTCATTAAAATCAGACACCTTAAATATCAATGGGCTTTTCGATGTCATATCCAATACCTTATCTACCCTTTCCAGGAAAGGGTCAGGTTCCCTTTTGGTCCATGTGGTTTCAATAAGTTGGCAATTGACAGCAGGATATCTGTCGCATCGCCGGTGAAAACAATTTCAAGGTTCATCGTGCGGCCAGAATTTTCTTTACATCTTCGTAGGTTTTAGTTTGGCCTTTTTTAGCCTGCTCAAGGCTCTTTCAATCCCATTTATAACGTGCCCGGGAAGCTCTCCAGTCCAAACGTCAGACTCGTCTTCTACAATTGTGGCATGGGGCGCTTTAGCAACTTCATAAAAAAGTTGTTTGTATTGTTCACCGGTATCTATGACCAGCCTCATTCTGCAGATTTTTATGAAATATAAGTTTTTTTGAAAGGAATTTTATTATTTATCGGGGCAACTTTGCATTCAAAAATCTTTGTACTTTAGTACAAAAACAATCACCATGAAAGTAATACCTTATCTCAATTTTGAAGGCCGAACCGAAGAGGTCATCAATACTTATCGCGACATTTTCAATGGAAATATTGAATCACTGATGCGATTTGGCGACCGGTTTCCGGGCAATGAGGATCGCATTATGCACGCAACTTTGTCTTTCAGCGGAAACAACCTGATGTTCTCTGACGGTAAGCCCGGCGACGCCGTAAACTACGGCAATGGCCTGCACCTGTGCATTTCACTGTCTGATGAAGCAGAAGCCACGCGTGTTTTCAATACCTTGAGTGATGGCGGGAAGGTAACTATGCCGCTCGAAAAACAGTTCTGGGGCGCTTTGTACGGACAGGTGATCGATCGTTTCGGTGTGAGCTGGATGATAAATTGTCAATAAATCTTAACTAACATATTAAAATAATCTATGAAAAAAGTAACCGGTCTCGGCGGCATTTTCTTCAAGTGCGATGACCCCAAAAAAATGAAGGAATGGTACGTCACCAACCTCGGCCTTCCTGCCACCGAATACGGCGTGAACTTCGAATGGCGCGAAGTAGATAAAGATGTAACAGGTTCAACCGTTTGGAGCACGTTTCCATCTAATACCAAATACTTTGAACCATCAACCAAAGATTTCATGATCAATTACCGCGTAGAAGATCTGGAAGGTTTGGTGGAACAACTGAAAAAAGACGGTGTTACCGTAGTAGACGAGATCGCTTCTTATGAGTACGGTAAGTTCGTACATATTTTAGATCCCGAGGGAAACAAGATCGAGCTTTGGGAGCCTGCGAACGAATAGATTATGAATGCCGATACGAAGACCGCAAGTGTTTAACTAAAAAGCAAATCGAGCGGCTATGAACCATAAACCATCGGTTATGAACCGAATCAAGGCCAGTTGGTGTGTATCTGTGCTTCGATAAGCCCGAGATAAAGACAATACCAGGCGATCATTTGGAGGATAAGCAGTTCGCGCTGTTTCTGGTATCCCTTGGTTTCAAAGGCGAGGGTTTCTTTACCGGCCGTAACAAAAAAGGTTTTCTCGCCATTGCTCGGAATAAACCGTGAGCGCAACAGATCGAACACCTTGACCTTTAATTTGCTCTTGGGGTCATGAATGGTTCCGTCCTGTAAAGTTTCAGCTTTTGAAATTGATAAAAGATAGTTTTGCATGGCAGTAACCGTTGGTTAAGCCAAATGATACAATTTTTGCTCCAAAGCCGGTCAGATATCTAATATGACCGGCTTTTATTTGAATATCATGAGTGAAATTATTTGCCCACGCTTCGTTTAAGAAAAAGCAGACCTGCACCGAACGCCTGAATGTTTAGACATTAGTGTAATGTTTATTGAACAATGTTAGGAACGTAAAGGTTTAAACCATAGCAGGTATCCGGTTACGCAGCTCTTCATAAAGTAAAATAACTTTGCGCTGCAGGTTTGCAATTTCGGCCTCACGGTCAAGAATTTTTTTCTGGGCAATTGTCAGGTGCGATACCTGTGGCTCCGTGTCTTCAGCGTCGAGCGCTAAAAGGTTCACCACGTTAACTTCATAAATGTTCGCGATCTGCTCCAGGCGCGACAAGTTAATGTCGGTTACACCGGTTTCAATTTTCGAGAATGCAGGGATAGAAATTCCCAAACGGTTTGCAACATCCTCCTGACTCCAGCCACGCTGGTGACGGATGGTGCGGATGTTTTTACCAACAGATTTGTTGGTTCTTTTTTGTAGGCTGTCAGTCATAATAGTTTACTCAATAGTTTAAATTACAAGTAGGATTTAACAAGTATGACAAAACCTATGCCATGTTAATTAATGGGCAACAAGCGTTTGCTGCACAATTAATAATTATAGTTATGGGGAAATGTGTGGAATTCCGTCTACAAAAGCAGGAAAAAACTTGCTTAATTGTTAACTATCCGGAGCTTTGCGAACTTTAAAAGCAGCTGTTTTTGGCCAATTTCCTTAAAGAATATAGTAGCTTTTATATCAGGATTGTTACCTTCTAAGCTAATTACCTTACCAAACCCGAATCTTTCATGTTCAACTTCCATACCAACTTGCAGGTTTGAAGTATTGGAAGGTGTAAAACCCGGTGTAGGGACATGCGCTTTGGCCAGTATCGATGTGGTTTTTACAACAGGAGCCTTTGGTTTCGAAAATGCGTCAGGAGAGCTTCCACCGCTGTTGCTATTACCACGCGAACTCCAAGCCGTGCGTTCGTCATTAAAGAAAGGATTATTGCTTGCAGCCGGGCGTGCGGTAAAATCAAGCTCCAGATATTTTGCATCTATCTCATCAAGGAAACGACTTGGCTCGCAGTTGATCAGTGAGCCGAACTTAAAGCGTGAAGTAGCGTAGCTCAGCGTCAGTTTATTTTCCGCACGGGTGGTAGCCACGTAGAACAGGCGGCGCTCTTCTTCCAGGTCGCTGCGCGAATTAAGTGACATTTGCGACGGGAACAGGTTTTCTTCCAGCCCAACCACATATACTTGCGGGAATTCCAGTCCTTTGGATGAGTGGATGGTCATCAATGAAACGGTATCGGCATTTTTGTCCTTGTCGTTATCGTCGTTGGTGAGCAGGGCAACATCCTGCATAAACACGTCGAGGCCTTTGTCTTCAATATCTTCACGTTCTGAAAACTCTTTGATACCGTTCAGTAACTCCTGGATATTTTCGTAACGATTCAGGCCTTCAACTGATTTATCCTCATAAAGATCCTTCAATAAGCCCGAATGCTGTGCGATGTGCAGAGCAGCTTCGTAAGCGCTCAATGTTTTGGTGATAACCTGGAAGCTTTGGATCATCGTAGCGAAGGCTCCAACTTTCGGTGCGGTACGGCCATCGAGGTATTGCGTTGGATTGATGATCACCTCAAACGCTGTGATCTTATTTTTATCTGCAGCTACGATGATGTTATCTATGGTAGTATCGCCGATTCCCCGGCGCGGATAGTTGATAACCCGTTTTAATGCTTCTTCATCGTTAGGGTTAAAGGTAAGTCTGAAATAAGCTATCAGGTCTTTTATTTCCTTGCGCTGGTAGAACGAAAGGCCTCCGTAAATTTTATAAGGTATGCCCAGTTTGCGCAGGGCCTCTTCCATCGAGCGCGATTGCGCGTTGGTACGGTACAATATCGCAAAGTCGTTCCATTTCATGCCACGGGTGGAGCGGTCCTGCATAATTGCTTCAGAAACGATCTTACCTTCCTCATTGTCGCTGAAGGCGCGCATCACCTTGATCTTATCGCCGGTTTCCTTCTCGCTGAAAACGTGTTTTTTTAATTGCTCCTTATTGTTGGCAATAATGCTGTTGGCCACATTCACAATGTTTTGAGTGGAGCGGTAATTTTGTTCCAGCTTGAAGATCTTCAGGTCCGGATAATCTTTTTCGAAATTGAGGATGTTCTGGATATTAGCTCCGCGAAAAGCGTAGATACTCTGCGCATCATCGCCCACTACGCAAATATTCTCATGAACGGCTGCGAGCTTTTTGATGATCAGGTATTGCGAAAAGTTGGTGTCCTGATACTCATCCACCATCAGGTAACGAAATTTATGCTGGTATTTGTTCAGTACATCAGGATGCAGCTTTAGTAACTCGTTTGTTTTGAAGAGCAGATCGTCAAAATCCATAGCTCCCGCACGATAGCAACGGCCTACATACATTTCATAGATCTTTCCCAGGTGCTGGCGCCCCGACGAAAAGTCATCGGCCTGGATCTGTTCGTTCTGCTGGTATTCCTGCCACGAAACCAGGTTGTTCTTCGCAGCCGAGATCCGGTTATAAACAAAGTTCTGGTTGTACAGCTTATCATCAAGGTTCATCTCTTTCAGGATGGCCCTCAAAACGCTTTTGCTGTCGTCGGTATCGTAAATGGTGAAGTTGTTCGGGTAGCCTATCTTGTTGGCTTCAACACGCAGTAATTTTGCAAAAACAGAGTGGAAGGTTCCCATCCAGATATTCCTGGCATCAGGGCCTACCAATTTGGTAATACGGTCGCGCATTTCGCGGGCGGCCTTATTGGTAAAGGTAAGTACCAGGATATTAAACGCATCCACACCACTATTGATCAGGTGCGCCACGCGGAAGGTAATTACACGTGTTTTACCCGATCCGGCACCTGCAACTATCATTACCGGTCCGTTTAACTGTTCAACTGCCGCCCTTTGTTCAGGATTTAGTCCCTCTAAATAATTCAAATTCAGTTCCTCTTTTCTGCAACTGCGAAATTATGATTTTTGAGCCGAATGCTGAAAGGCTAAGGCCGAAAAGGTTTTGCACATTGGCAGCTTTT
>DATCQV010000027.1:0-2281 GCA_036569325.1 Mucilaginibacter sp.
TTATGCAGCTGCAAACGGAGGAAGGAATGCATTGACACGTGAATGGGCTGTTGAATTGCTCAAATACGGCATCAGGGTAAACGCCATAGTAGTGGCCGAGTGCTGGACGCCTTTATACGAGACCTGGATAAATACCCTGCCCGATCCTGTTGCAAAGCGCAAGGACATCGAATCGAAAATACCCCTCGAAAACCGGATGACCACCGCCGAGGAAATTGCCGATACTACCGTTTTTTTATTGTCGGAACGATCGAGCCATACAACCGGGCAACTGATCTATATCGACGGCGGCTATGTGCACCTGGACAGGGCGTTGGCGAATGCGTGAGTCGAGTTGATTGGGTTAGAGTAAGTTGATTAAGTTAGATTAGGTGAAAACGACTAACTTATAAAAAGAAACTTATCCTAACTTAATCAACCTGATCAACTCAATCTAACTTAATCAACCAACATTAATGAAAATAGACTCCCATCAGCATTTTTGGAAATTTGACCCTGTAAGGGATAGCTGGATCGACGGATCCATGGCTGCGATACAAAAGGATTTTTACCCGGAAGACCTGCTTCCGATATTGACCGAACATCATATAGACGGTTGTGTAGCCGTACAGGCCGATCAATCAGAAGCTGAAACCGAATTTTTGTTAGAGCTCGCTGAAAAGCATGATTTTATAAAAGGTGTTGTTGGATGGGTTAACTTAATGGACCCGCATGTGCGTGAGCGGATAGCTCACTTTGCTGAACGGAAAAAACTAAAAGGTATCCGTCATGTACTGCAGGGTGAGCAGGACAGGGCCATGATGCTCAATCCGCAGTTTATGAAAGGCATAGCGGCGCTTAAAAACTACGACCTGGTTTATGACATCCTCATCTTCCCCGACCAGTTGGGCTATACCAACCAGTTTGTGAAAAATATTTCCGGCGTGAATTATGTGATCGATCACATTGCCAAGCCCGATATCAAAAACGCCAATATCGATAAGTGGGCCAATAACATGCGGACAATTGCGCAGCATGAAAACGTTTGGTGTAAAGTATCGGGCATGGTGACTGAAGCCGACTGGAAAAAATGGCAATATGCCCATTTTGAACCGTATCTTGATATTGTATTTGAGGCTTTTGGTGCTAAACGGGTAATGTTCGGATCCGACTGGCCTGTTTGTAACGTTGCTGGCGGCTATGATAAAATGATCGGGATAGTGGAGACTTATGCGTCGAAACTTTCGGCAGAGGAGCAGGCCCGTTTTTGGGGACTCAACGCAATTGAATTTTATAAACTTAATTAATTTATGATGATGAAAAGATCAGCTTTAATTGTTTTAGCATGTGCTTTTGTTTCCCTGTCAGTACGTGCCCAGGAGAAATTTAATGGCCTTGGTGTTAACCTGGGCAACCTTTACCGGATGTCTGACGCCAAAACAAGGTCGATAAGTCCCGAAAATTTCAATGGCGAAAAGGGCAAGGGCGGTATGGCCACCACCGGCACCGGTGCAGGCCCCGCGCGTGATTTAGGCCAAACCTGGAAAGTGAGCCCAAGCGTCATCATCAAAAAACATACAACCTTTACAATTGCCGAAATAAATGACCAGGGCGCCATTCAGCACATCTGGATGACACCTACCGGCAACTGGCGTTATTCCATCATCCGTTTTTATTGGGACGATGAAACTACTCCATCGGTTGAAGCGCCGGTTGGCGATTTCTTTTGCATGGGCTGGGGTAAATACGCGCCCGTTACCTCGCTTGCGGTAGTAGTGAACCCGGGCAGCGGGCTCAACTGCTACTGGCCGATGCCTTTCCGCAAAAAATGTAAAATAACCATGGAAAACATCGGCGATGAAGATATGTCGCTTTATTACCAGGTTGATTATACACTTACAGACGTGCCTAAAGACGCTGCCTATTTTCACGCCCAATTCCGCAGGGTAAATCCATTGCCGTTCAAGAAAGATTTCGTGGTAGTAGACAGTATCACCGGTAAAGGACAATATGTAGGCACTTACCTGGCTTATGGTTCCAACAAGAACGGCTGGTGGGGCGAAGGCGAGATCAAATTCTTTATGGATGGTGATACAGAGTTCCCGACCATTAACGGTACCGGCACTGAAGATTATTTCTGCGGTGCTTATGACTTTGATACCCAGAAGAAGAATAAAGCAGGCGTTGAAAAAAGCGAATACACGGAATTCAGCGGACCGTATACCGGCTTGCCACAAGTGATCAGGGGCGATGGCCACTATGAGATCGCACAACGTTTCGGCCTATACCGCTGGCATATTAC
>DATCQV010000028.1:0-4250 GCA_036569325.1 Mucilaginibacter sp.
CTGATGGAGTGGGATTACAAAACTAAAGTTCTGGGTTTTAGGTTTAATGACGATATTGCAGCCGGTAAACATATATTTGAATTAACTGTTACCGACTATAAGAATAACAGCAGATACTTTACAGCAGCTTTTACCAGATAAACATGGCAACACTTCACGAAGGCGACCAGGCCCCCGATTTCATTGCAAACGACCAGAACGGCAAACAGATCTCGTTATCAGACTATAAAGGAAAGAATCTGATCCTTTATTTTTATCCTAAAGATGATACACCGGGCTGTACTGCCGAAGCCTGTAGTTTCAGAGACAATTACCAATCGATGCTGGGCAAAGGCTTTGAAGTGATAGGCGTAAGCACCGATAGCGAAAAATCGCACAAGAAATTCGAGACCAAATATAGCCTGCCATTCCCGTTGATAGCAGATACAGAAAAGACCATTAATGAGGCTTATGGTGTTTGGGTAGAGAAGAACATGTATGGCCGGAAATATATGGGTACTGCCCGAAAAACCTTTATTATCGGTCCCGGTGGAACTATCGATAAAATTATCGACAAGGTTGATACCAAAAACTCATCGCAACAGGTGCTCGACCTTCTTCAATAAGCCGGGATTAAAAGAAAAGTATTAATATTGTTTTGACATTTGACAAATAGCTAAAAGTTAAGTTTAATAATTGTTACATGCCAACAGAGGTTGAAGACGCAGAGATTTTAAGCAAATTCCAGGACGAGAAAACCCGGAACGAGGCATTTAACATGCTGCTTAAAAAGTATCAGCAAAAAATTTACTGGCACGTGCGCCGCATGGTGATAGACCATGATGATGCCGACGACCTGGTTCAGGATGTGTTCATTAAAGTGTGGAAGAACCTGGCGGGTTTTCGCAGCGATGCCCAGTTATATACCTGGATGTACCGTATTGCCACCAACGAATGCATCACATTTTTGAATAACAAGAAGAAGAAAAATAATATATTGCTCGATGAAGTTGACTATTCGCTTGCAGATACGCTGGCCGATAGCAGTTATTTTAACGGCGACCAGGCGCAGCGAAAACTGCAGGAAGCCTTGCTGACCTTGCCCGAAAAACAGAAGCTCGTATTCAACATGAAGTACTATGAAGATATGAAGTATGAGGAAATATCGCAGGTGCTGGGTACGAGCGTAGGGGCTTTAAAGGCTTCTTTCCACCTGGCAGTGAAGAAGATAGAGGCGCATTTGCTGGGTCATGATTAATTGAAAATAAATTTTAAACCTTTTGATGTTTGTTCCATCTATAGTAGTTAAGATATGAAGAGTGATATGGAAAATAAAGATTGGCTTAACGAATATGTGTCACTTAAACAGATTAATCCTGCTAATCCGTTTACAGTGCCGGCCGGTTATTTTGACGAACTCGGAGATCGCATTACAGCGTTAAAAAATTTAGATGAATTAAAAGACAAAGGATCGATTGACGGATTTGAAGTCCCGAAGAACTACTTTGAGGAACTTACCGGAAACATACAGAGCAGGATAGCGATAGAAAGCGCATTAGAAAAAACCGATATGGGCTTTGCTGTACCTGAAGGCTATTTTGATGACCTGCAGCAGCAGATAAACAGCCGCATTTTTATTGAAGAAGCGCTTGGTGAGCCTGCTGAAGGATTTGAAATACCTGCGGGCTATTTTGATAAACTAAGCGAGAATATTTTAGCTAAGACCGCCGGTCAAACAGTAAAAAGTCAGGGTATAGTTAGAAAATTGTACACCTCTAACTTTTTTAAATATGCTACTGCGGCTTGTATTGCGCTTGCGCTGGGTGGCGGTATTTTGCTGAGTGAGCTCACCGGATCGGTAGTGGAGCACAGGGGAACTTATTTGCATAAGGAGCTTTCGAGCGTTCCGGTAGATGATATAAAAAGCTACCTGGAAATGAATGTTGATCCATCTGATGCACAGCAGACCATTGTATCTGACGATGCCTCGATAGATGATCAAAGCCTGGAAGACGCTTTGCAAAAGGATGTTAATAATGCACAGTAACACTTAATGAGTAAGCTGATCAAAATTGTTTTTGGGACTTTAATTTTTATGGCTTTCGGTTACGAAGGCTTTGCGCAGCACCGTGTGCCGGTACAGCCATATAACCCTCACCAAACAACAGTTCGGCGGTATATTCAAGCTCCTAAGGCTAATCCGCGCAGGATTGCGAGAGGCGGGAATGCCAAGGTGCAAGCCGTGAAAGAGGATTTCATAGGCAAGCAAATGAACCTTACCCCGCAAGAGGCAAAGGAGTTTTGGCCGTTATACCGCAAATACACCCAGGAGCTTACAGCAGTGAGGATACTGAAGCGTATAAACAATACGAGTGCCACTACAGATGGCGCCAGGCAGGTTGACCTTGACCTGAAATATGAATCGCAAATGTTAGATATTAAAAAACGCTATCGCGATGAATTTTACAAAATATTACCACCTGAAAAGGTGAGTATCCTTTATAAGAGCGAACACGAGTTTAACGACGAGGTAATGAAGCAGCTTGTTGAACGCAGTGTGAGGGCGGGGGATTGATGGTCATTGGGTCGTTAGGTCATTGAGTCATTAGGTCATTTTGTGCCTGGGTTTAGTCCGGGTGATGGATTGAAACGTCAATAATTCCTGCCCGAGACTAAGAACTCAAGACTAAAGACTTACTTTTGCACATGCCAACTCTTCGTCAGCTTTTTTTAGCCAATAACGCACAAACTACTAATTTTCCTTTATTGCTTGAATTTGAGCGGGCAGACGGCATTTATATGTACGATGCCGCTGGCAAGGCTTATACCGACCTGATATCGGGCATTGGCGTAAGTAACCTGGGGCATAGCCATCCGTACGTTGTACAGGCCATAAAAGATCAGTTGGATAAATATATGCACCTGATGGTGTACGGCGAATATGTACAAACTCCGCAGGTACGTTTTGCCGAAAAGCTGGTGTCGTTGCTTCCTGCACATTTGCAATCTGTTTATTTTACAAACTCGGGGGCTGAAGCTGTTGAAGGGGCTATAAAACTGGCCAAACGTTATACCGGCAGACAACAGGTTATAGCATGCCATAACTCCTATCATGGCAGTACACACGGTGCATTAAGCGTAATGGGTAATGAAGAGTTTAAACAGGCATACAGACCGTTGTTGCCGGGCGTTGGATTTATGAGGTTCAATAATATTGAAGATCTTGAACTGATAACCGGTGATGTTGCCTGTGTAATTATCGAAACTATACAGGGTGAAGCGGGTATCAGAGTTCCTGATACTGATTATATGCAGGCTTTGCGAAGCCGGTGTACCGTGAGTGGCACTTTACTTATCCTGGACGAGATACAGGGAGCTTTTGGACGCACCGGTAAACTATTTGCATTTAAACATTTCGGCGTAGAACCGGATATTTTATTGCTTGCCAAAGCTCTGGGCGGGGGGATGCCAATTGGCGCTTTTATAGCTTCGAACAAGGTGATGGGGGTATTGAAAGAGAACCCGATATTGGGGCACATTACTACATTCGGCGGCCACCCGGTATGTTGTGCAGGTGGCCTTGCGGCGTTGGAAATATTGCTGAATGAGAACCTGATTGATGAGGTTGAAGAAAAAGGAAATTTGTTCCGGAAATTGCTGGTCCACCCGGCAATAAAAGAAATAAGAGGTAAAGGACTGATGCTGGCTGTAGAATTTGAAAGCTTCGACCTCAACAAAAGAATAATAGACCGCTGCATTGAAAATGGTGTGATAACCGACTGGTTTTTGCATTGCAGCAACTCTATGCGCATTGCTCCGCCATTAATTATCAGTCATGATGAAATTGAATTATCATGTGCTGTTATTTTAGATGCTATTGAATTTTCAATCAAATAGGTCTTCCTTTAAGAATAACCTTATTCATTTCCTATTGCCAATACCATGAAAACGCCTTTCGTTGGTATTATTACAATCACGCTCCTTATAGTTTGAGTTAATTGGTACAGTTTGTGCCTATGGTATGTACAGGACTAAAAAGTGCCTTTTTAGTCTTGAAAACGATGATTTTTTGTTCACTACTGCCTGCTTTTTGATGCAGTAAGGTAAACAATTAATTAAATGCAGGGTTTTTAATATACATCCATCTCTCAAAAATGAAAATAGCATATATATCCACCTATCCTCCCCGCGAATGCGGTATCGCAACCTTCAACTGTAATTTGATGAACGCGATCAACGCAAATTTCCCTGAAAGGAAATCGCCGTTGAAC
>DATCQV010000029.1:0-30138 GCA_036569325.1 Mucilaginibacter sp.
ACAACTATAAGTGAAATCAAAGGGCTTTTTCTCAGAAAGATTCACGCTGTGACTTTCAAAGGATGGCTGCTAAAAATCACGCTATTCATCTTCGCTTTTACCTTAAATAAAATTGTATAACTAACAACTTGAGTTAATTAATCGTTACTTATCTGTTTAGAATACAGTTAAACAGGCGTGTGGCACAAATTGTGCAGTAAATTGGCATGTTTTCACCCGTTGTGCCTATGTTGTGAACATTAAATTTGTATCAGCCAAACGATAAACCCATGCCGGAAACCAACAGAACTTTACGAACCTGCAGTAACGGGCATCAATATTATAAAAGCACCGATTGCCCTGCCTGTCCTGTTTGTGAACGTGAAAAGAAGCCCGAAAATGAATTTTTAGGAACCCTCGGCGCTCCAGCACGAAGGGCACTGAAAAATGCAGGTATCAGCACCGTACAGCAGCTTTCAACCTATAGTCAGAAGGAAATAATGAAGCTGCACGGCATGGGGCCCAGCACACTTCCAAAGCTGAAAGCGGCATTGGAAGCCGAAGGATTAACGTTCAAACAATAAATACAAACTCCTATTAAAAGCAAAAATTATGTTTAAAGACACTAAAGCATTCAGTGGTTTTTCTGTTGATGATATTCAGAAAGCCGAACAATTTTACGGTGAAACGCTCGGCCTTGATGTTTCCAAAAACGAAATGGGCATTTTAACGCTAAAAATTGCCGGCGGCGGCACCGTAATAGCTTATCCAAAGCCCAATCATGAACCGGCCACTTTCACCATACTAAATTTCCAGGTTGCTGATGTAGATAAGGCCGTTGACGAACTGATTAATAAAGGAATCACCTTTGAACAATACGATTGGGGCGAAATGAAAACCGACAAAAAAGGCATCATGCGCGGCAATGGTCGTGGGCCTGATATCGCGTGGTTTAAAGATCCGGCAGGGAATATATTGTCTGTGTTGAAGGAAGGGTAACGTATTATTCCTACTATCTTAATAAACCGGCGGCCCCATTGGGGCCAAATATCGGTAGCAATTAACGAACAGGAAAGACCGCTCCGTAGGTGCGGAACCTTAGCTGTACGCGGTATTCACAAAACAAGCAACAAACTACCTCCGCGGTTGTATGCCACAGCCGCTTTTTTGTTTTAAATTAGACCGAGTTGATCCGATCTGAATTTAACAGTCTCATCTGGGTTAGGAAGTTCTATCGGAAAATGAAGTTTTTCATATTCATCAATCAAAATTGCAAGTTTGGCCAATTGGTTACCTCCTTGTTTACCAGCTTCGCCGTCAAAAATTACTTCGAGTTTCTTCAAAGCCAACTGGTATTCCTGCTCATAAATTGTCATATACTTCTATAAACAGAAATTTCAGCATTATATCAGCGAATTTGCCTGGGCAATGATATTGCGCACACGGTCAACATCCGTAAAATCAATACTATACTCTTCACCCGGGGAGCCGCCCATTATAATATGATCATTCTTGAACTGCATGCCGCTATCAAAACGCTTTCGTGCTGATGAATGCACTTCGGTTGCCAGGGTAAAACGTACCAGGTCGGCTACATTGTTTTCGTTTACGCCGCTGCCTGCCATTATTTTAATGCGGCCTGCCGCCTTGCTAATCAACCGGGCTATTACGCTCGCGCCTTCCATAGCGGTACTTTTGCCGCCTGATGTTAAAATACGCTCGCAGCCCAGTTCGATAATATCTTCCATTGCCTGGAAAAGATCGGCGCACATATCAAACGCACGATGAAAGGTAACTCCCACGCCCCATTGTTTGGCCAGTTGTATCATTTGTCCGCACCGGTCTTTGTCGATAGTACCGTCTGGGTTAAGCATGCCTATCACAATGCCGTCGCAGCCTGCTTCGATGCAGTAGCGGATGTCGGCCATCATAATATCAAATTCCAGATCGTTGTATAGGAAATCGCCGCCGCGCGGCCGTATCAGTACATAAAGTTTAATATGCAGCAACTTGCGCGCCATCAGAATTTCGCCGTGACTTGGCGTAGTTCCCCCCTCAAACAAATTTTCACAAAGTTCAACCCTTACGGCTCCGCCGGTTTGTGCGGCGATGGCCGAAGTGACTGAATTAGCACAGACTTCCAGCGAGATATGATTTACTTTGTTCGATGGTTCTATAACGCTCATGTTCCATAGCTGACGCGCCGTACGATGGCCGTCAGTTTTAATTGTAGATGTAAAAACCTTTTAACGGATTTTGAGAAGAAATAGTTTTGATTTTGGACCGCAAAGCAGCGTAATTTTGAAGTTAATTTCAACAACAGACGCTCGTATCGCGGCTTAAAAACTACTACTTATAAAAGCTGTTTCCGGGAATAAGAAGGTCTTGTTTTTCGGCATTACATACCGCATACGAAAAGCCTGTTTGAATAGCGTAGGCGCCGTACTCTCCTTTTTTGTTGATGGCCAGAAAACCTACCTGTATATTTTTTGCCGTTTCGGGCTTCTTTTTAATGATACGATTAACGGCTTCCCTGCAAGCCTCTTCGGGCGAGCGGCCCTGGCGCATCAGTTCCACCACCAAAAAACTGCCCACGTTGCGGATCACTTCCTCGCCCACACCGGTTGACGTGGCGCCGCCTACCTCATTATCTACATACAAACCTGCACCGATAATAGGACTGTCGCCCACACGGCCATGCATTTTAAAGGCCATGCCGCTGGTAGTACACGCACCCGAGATGTTGCCTTTGGCATCTATCGCCAGCATACCTATCGTATCGTGATTGTATTGATTGCCCGGCGCATGCTGTTTGTTCTCGATATTCATTACCGGCGAGTATTTGGCCGTTTTCAGCCATTCTTTCCATGCTTTTTCCGATTCGGGGGTGAGTAGTTTCTCCGCTTTCATACCTTGTTCAATGGCAAACTGTCGCGCGCCGTCGCCAACCATCATTACGTGCGGGGTTTTTTCCATCACCAAACGCGCTACCGAAATAGGGTGCGCGATATTCTCGATGGCTGCCACCGATCCGCAGTTGCCAAACTCGTCCATAATGCAAGCGTCGAGGGTAACATGACCGTCGCGGTCGGGGTATCCGGCACGACCAACGGTGTGGTTGTTCATATCGGCTTCGGGTATTTTTACGCCGGCCTCAACGGCATCCACCGCCCGGCCGCCGCTCGAAAGCGTTTTCCACGCTTCCTTATTAGCAGCAACGCCAAAATCCCAGGTAGAAATAACGATGGGGAAACCGGCTGGGGCAGCCACTCCGGCTGCTTTTACAATGTTTGAGGTGGAAAGTGCTGCCAGCGAGGCGCCGGCAGCCGAGATCTTAATGAACTTACGGCGATTGTACATAAGCGCTAATATAGAAATTAACGCCGCATAACCATGTATGTATCTTTATTGATACAATTGAGGCATCGCGCACTATATACTTAATTGATGTTCAATACTGTGCAGTTAATTTTTTCTCGTTTTCACAAATAACGCAACGATAAGCGACAGGATAAAACCCGTAAAAAACTGCCCGATCAAAGCCATCAATACCTGTGCTGGCGTGGAAAATTCTTTAGCTACAGCTATCGAGTTCTGGCTGATCTGCTGCTGCGATTCACCGTTTGCTACCATGGTTTTTTGTGCGTCTTTCACCATAAAGCCGGCATAGCCGGGGTTAAATACCGTACAATATAAAAAGCTGAAAATAGCCACAACAATGGCAACCGTCACAGCTACCAGCACGCCGGTTTTTAAAGCCTGACCATACGTAAGCCCGCCGGTAAGTTTCTTAGTGCT
Organism: Mucilaginibacter sp.; assembly: GCA_036569325.1. Taxonomy (GTDB): domain Bacteria; phylum Bacteroidota; class Bacteroidia; order Sphingobacteriales; family Sphingobacteriaceae; genus Mucilaginibacter. The sequence continues at coordinate 3,778 of DATCQV010000029.1, forward strand.
TTGCATAGCCATGTAAATACCAATAGCCTGGATGGGGATTGATAAAAGTCCGCCAATACCCCTGATGGTGCTTACCTGCATGCCCCAGCCATTTTTTGCATTCAACCAAACCAGCAGCGAAAAAAAGCCAAACAGAAAAACCGAGCTGATCAGCCCCGTTATTACCCCGAATTTTAAAATAGATCTCATAAATTTTTTGTTTAGAATGATGAGCAAAGATGGCTCAAAAGCAACCTGAAATTCAAATTCTGATGGGTGGATAAAGGGTGGATTTTGGACCGGAATTAATGAGATTTAATAGATTGAAGGATGGACTGTCACTGGATTAGGAATACTTTCCTCTGTCTCTTACAAAGAACACGGAGCTTTTTATTAATTCACGTCGGTTATTATCACCCTTAATCTATCAGTCTAACCAATAATCAACGTAATCACCGTAATCAAAATAAATCAACGGTTACGGGTCCTGCAATAATTAATCGCCTCTTTCCTGTTACTCAATCCCAGCTTTCCGTAAATATTATTAATATGCGTTTTAATGGTGCTTACCTCCACAAAATTCAATGCTGCAATTTCCTTATTGCTTTTGCCATCGGCTATTGATTGCAAAATGGCCAGCTCTTTTTGGGTGAGGGTTTGTAATGGATCAGCTTTGTCCGCCACCTGTTCAACCACAGCCTCCCGCTTGTATTTCGAAAGGAAAAAGCCCGCCACCAGGAACAGCACGGCCACTGCTGTTATATAATAATCGAACTTAAAATATTTGTAAACGAGGAAGATATTGGAAACCTGGAACAGGATAATGGCCAATGCCGCAGCAATGCCAATTTTTATGCCCGATTTCAGGATAGGGTAGGTCATCAGGATAAGATATACAGGCTATTCAAAATCCTGCCGGCAGTTATTGCAATGCCAGTTTTGCTGTGTGTAGAAGGGATTTGCGAGGTTCATCAGTGAGTTCAGAAAACCCGCTTTTTCTCCCTCCGGATCGATATGGCTTACGTTGGTTGATGCGCAGAACGGACAAACCACGTAGGTGTCATTTTCGTTGTCTATTTCTATATGATCTTCTTCATGCAGGTCGCCTTCTGTAGCCAGGATCTCGCGGCAGCGCTCAAGATCTTTTTCAAATATTTTAAGCTTTACACCGCCCACGGCATTGTTGTAAAGCGGGTTGGCGCCGATGATGTTTTCGTCGGCAATGAAGCACGAAATACCGTTAGCCTCCAGCCTGCTGCGGATGATGTGCGCCAGCATAGGGTCGTAATACGATTCGAAGGTTATGATCTTGTCTTCTTCGGCTTTCATTAATGCAAAATAAGAAAATTTGCACCATAATGCCGCTTTTTGTTTATTTTGTGAATCATGAATCGCATCGACCGGGTATCTGCAATATTAATTCAGCTGCAATCGCGCAGGGTGGTAAAAGCCAGCGATATTGCCGAGCGCTTTAATATCAGCCTGCGTACAGTTTACCGCGATGTGAAGACTCTCGAAGAAGCCGGCATTCCCATCATTGGCGAGGCGGGCATAGGCTATTCTATTGTGGATGGTTACCGCTTGCCGCCCGTAATGTTTACCCGCGAAGAAGCTACGGCCTTTCTCACCGCCGAAAAATTTGTTGAGAAACTCACCGACAGCGCTACCGACGAGCATTATAAATCGGCCATGTATAAGATCAGGTCTGTATTGAAAACATCGGAAAAAAACCTGCTCGAAGATATCGACGGCAAAATAGAGGTATTGCGCGGTCAGGCCCAGTTACAGGTTGATAATAAAGGCCATATCCAAACCCTGCTGACGGGGATTGGACAGAAAAATATACTAAGTATAGATTATTTTGCCCACCATAGTCAGGAGCGCACCAAACGTGATGTTGAACCCATCGGAATCTTCTATAAGGAAGGTTTCTGGCACGTGATCGCTTACTGTCATCTGCGCGGCGACTACCGCGATTTCCGCGTCGACCGGATCAATCACATCGAGATCACCGGCAGGGTATTTCACAGCAAACACCCAACGCTCAAAGCCTATATAGCACAAACTGCAAGGGAGAAAGAACTGGACATGGTGATAATCAGGGTTGAAAAGGTTATGCACCGGTTCCTGGAACAGCAAAAATATTACAGCGGCTTTGTATCCGAAAAAACGGTAGGCAATTATGTGGAAATGACCTTCCTTACGCACTCGCTCAAAACCTTTGCCCGCTGGTTCCTGATGTTCGGCGACCAGGCTGAGATCATTAGTCCAGATAGCCTTAAAGAACAGGTTGGGAATATTGCCGCAGCCATTGCGCAAAGAAATCTTCAATTAGCCAATTCCTACTGACATAGGGCTGTCATTAGCGCTGCTTTTCTTTGTATCACAAACTACAAAAGAAAACATTATGCGTTACTGGATTACCGTTGTATCAAAAGACCATATCGCCCGCGGTATTGAGGGCGGTTTTATGCAAGCCAACCACGGCAAGGCCGAACCATTAAAACGGATGGCTGCCGGCGATGGGGTAGTATTTTACTCGCCCAAAAAAGTTTTTGGCGGCAATGAGCCTTTACAGGCATTCACAGCCATTGGCCAGGTTGCCGATGAAGAGGTTTATCAGCACAAAATGTCTGACGATTTTATTCCTTACAGACGCAACATCACTTATCATAAATCAAGAGAAACGCCGATAGTTCCGCTTATCAGAGACCTTGGTTTTATCACCAGCAAAAACTCATGGGGCTATCAATTCCGTTTCGGCTTCTTCGAGATCCCGGAGGCCGATTTCAAACTAATTTATGGGAGAATGGTTGATTGAGAGAGCGGTTGATTGAGTTGGATTAAGTTGAATAAGTTCAACAGTAATTAATCAATAATCAATCAATGCCAACTTAATCTAACTTAATCAATTTACTCTAACCCAATCAACTTACTCTAACCCAATCAACCACTCACTTAATCAACTAAACAATGATAACTCTAACCACCAGCATTAAATTCAAAGCCCCGGTAGCCGAGGTTTGGAAGGGTCTGACCGACCCTGAAATTGTAAGACAATATTTCTTCGGCACTAATTTGTCGTCTGATTGGAAAGTTGGCGGTCCCATCACCTTCAGCGGCGAGTGGGACGGCCATAAGTATGAGGACGGCGGCGTCATTCTGGATATCGACCCGCCGAAATATTTGACATATACTTATTGGAGCAGCATGTCGGGCACCGAGAACAGGCCTGAAAATTACCAAAATATCACTTATTCGCTAAGTGAAGCCTATGGTGAAACCATCTTAACGCTAACGCAGGACAATGTAAAAAGCGAGCAGGCCCGTGAGCATTCCGAACAAAACTGGCAATCGGTATTCGACGGATTGAAAAAGATCCTCGAAAAATAATTGCCTGCGGCAGCAAATAACGTATTAGCCATAAATTAATGCGTTATTTGTATTGTCCATTTACCCATCGAAATTATCATGATCACGACTACCGAAATATCGCGCGAACCGCAATTTTATATAACAGGAATAAGCGTACGTACTATTAATCAAGGCGGCCGTTCGGCTGCTGACATTGGCGATCTTTGGACAAGATTTATGTCCGAAAACCTCATTGACAAGATTGAAGACAAGGAGACGAACGACCTGTATTGCGTGTACACTAACTACGAAACCGACCACACAGGCCCGTACACTGCTATTTTAGGGTGTAAAGTAAGGTCGTTCGATAATGTTTGCGAAGGTTTTGCCCGCGTTATCGTCCCCGCCGGGAAATTTCAGGTACACAGTTTATGCGGCGAATTCCCAAACAATATAGGCTGCGCCTGGCGGCAAATATGGGATAGCGGCGTAAAACGTACTTATACCGCCGATTATGATTTATACAAATCGAATGCTAAAAGTTTTGCGGAAACGGAAGCGATAATATATTTGGCGGTTGGGTAGATTATAATCCGGAAATAAGTTAGATGGCCGCAGCGAGTTGACGTATGTCGCTATCAAGCATTGACCCTTCTTCTGATTTCAAAGGGTAATATTTATTAAGCAACATCTGAATAAGCAAATAACTTTGAGTTGATTGAACAGGAGGTGAGGCCAACTCATCAATAAGCGATCCTATTAATTTTGTTTTTTTTGCTTCGTATTGGTTAATCATAAAAGGCGAAGAGTCGCTTTGCCGATGAACAGAAATTAATTCATCAAGCTTCTTGACATCTTCTATCAAGTCCATCAGTTTATATATTTCTGTTTTTTTCATCTTATCAAATTTACAAATTAATTTCTAAAAACCCTTTTTGCAATTTATTGCCAACTCTGTTCCTTTTAGTTTTGTTGAAATGATCCATCCAGTAAGCCGGTCGGAAAGATATAAACGATGGTATCGATGGTTTTCAGGGTATAGCCTGACTATGTAAGAATCAACACCAAATATTTCCTTTGAAAGCGGGAATTTGTAGTCTGTTAATTTATTTTCAAACTTATTTACAACTTCGAAGTTAATAAATGTTACCAGGTCAATATCACCCGGATTTGGCTTCCGGGTTACAAAAGAACCATCCACCCATTGAAACAGGCTATTGTCACCGCATAAATCTTTAAGCGACTTTGAATAAGCCTTATAATTGTTAAATAACTGATTCCTTTGATTTGTTTGGATACTTTTGACAAAGACACGCTCTAATTCTTCAACGCTCGATAAGATATTGTTGCCGGGAATGAGCAGGCCTTTTGAATTAAGATTCAGCATAATACTAAAATTTCCTACCTTTCAAACGTCAACCGCTTTCCACTACCGGCTTCCACCAACTTCCCATCAGCCCAAACTACATTGCCCGAGACAATGGTATAAGCAATCTTCGATTTAAATTCCGTGTCTTCAAACGGACTCCAACCGCATTGATACAGGATATTATTTTTATTTACTGTCCACGGTGAGTTCAGGTTAACCAGCACCAGGTCGGCCCAATAGCCTTCGCGGATGAAGCCGCGTTTTTCTACCTGGAAGCAAATGGCAACGTTATGCGCCATTTTTTCGGCAATCTGTTCTAAAGTGATCTTGCCCTGGTGATACATTTCCAACATGGCCGGCAAGGCATGCTGCACCAGCGGACCTCCCGAAGGGGCCTGTAAATAAGGCAGTGATTTTTCCTCAAGGGTGTGCGGCGCATGGTCGGTGGCAATAACATCAATTCGGCCATCAAGTACTGCCTTTAAAATGCCGTCGCGGTCTTTCGCTGTTTTTACGGCAGGGTTCCATTTGATGAAGTTGCCCTTGGTTTCATAATCCGCATCGCTGAACCAGAGGTGATGGATACAAGCCTCGGCAGTAATGCGTTTCTCATTCAATGGGATAGTGTTATCAAAAAGGTAAGTCTCTCTTTCGGTAGAGATATGCAGAATGTGCAGCCTGGTATTATGTTTCTTAGCCAGATCAACCGCCATTGATGAGGACAGGTAGCAAGCCTCTGCGCTGCGGATAACCGGATGCAGCTTCACCGGGATATTCCCGCCGAGAAGTTGTTTGTAATGTTCCAGGTTACTTTTAATGGTGGCCTCATCCTCGCAATGTGTGGCTACCAGCATAGGCGATTGTGAAAAGATCTTTTCCAGTGTACCAGGATTATCCACCAGCATATTCCCGGTTGAAGAACCCATGAAAACCTTTACACCGCAAACATTGGCGGTATCGGTTTTCAGCACCTCGTCGATATTATCGTTCGAGGCACCCATGAAAAACGAATAATTGGCGAGCGAATTACCGGCGCCGATATTATATTTATCCTGTAAAAGCTCTTGTGTAAGCGTGTTGGGTACGGTATTGGGCATCTCCATAAAAGATGTGATGCCCCCGGCAACCGCCGCGCGCGATTCGGTGTAAATCTTTGCCTTATGTGTAAGGCCAGGCTCGCGGAAATGCACCTGGTCGTCAATACAGCCGGGGAACAGGTAAAGTCCTTCGGCGTTGATCTCCTTATCGGCCGGGGCATCTATCTGGCGGTCTATCTTTTCGATAAAACCATTCCTGATCAAAACATCAACCACCGTTTGCTGACCTTCATTAACTACAATTGCCGATTTTATAAGGATTGAGCTCATAAAGGCAAAGATAGGGATTGATGGGCGGATGAAGAGAATGTGCGGATTTTTAATGTGCAGATGTGCGAATATGCAGAGTCTGAACCATGATTACTTGATTTTAGGATTAAAAAATCTTGTCAAAGGGCGATAAAAATCAAGAAATCCCTTAATCAGGTAAATCATAGTTCAGACAAAGTTATTGTCATCCGCACATCCGCACATCAAAAATCCTCACATCTACTTCCTTCCCCAGAAATAATTCAGGCCGAAGGAAATATTGTCATTCAAACCGAGGTGGAAAGTGCCGTCTTTGGTTTGATAATCGAGGTTGTAGGAAACGCCGCCGAAGCCCAGGTTAACGCCCAGTTTCGGTGTCGGGAAGAACACAAAATTAGGGGTAGCACCAACGCTGAAGGTGCCGTATTTAAAATAGGTGGTGTTATTGAGCGTGCTGATGCCGAATTCGGGGAAGAATCCGAATTTATCGCTGATCATAGCATAATAGCGCGCATGAACACCGATACCCAATACATCGTCATGGTATTTATCGCTCGACGTATAATTGCCCGTGGCATCGGTATAAGAGAAATATTGGGAAGTTTCTGTGCCGCCCGAGCGTGAATAAACCGGCTGGATACCGATAGACCATTTATCGCTGATAAAAAAGCCAAACTCGGGCCGTAAACTAAAATTACTGATCTTGCTGGTGGTGTAAATGGTGTACCCCTCAGCATAATTATAAGTGTTTGATGATCCGTAGCTGCTGTAATCGTAGCTCACGCTGCCGCCAAGATAATATTCGCCCTTATGTCCCTGTGCCGAAGCGGAACCGATAAAGGCAACCAATAAAATTGAAAATGCGAGTAATTGTTTTTTCATGTAATTAAAGTTTACTGCAAGTATAAATGTTAAACTTAATTATTACGCAATGAATAGATGAATAGCTACAAAGTATCGATGAATTAGTGACTTTCGGACTTTCCCGACTCAAAACCGTACCTTTGCCGCATGGCTATCACCTTTGAAGATTTTAAATTTAACCGGCAGATATTGAATGCTATTGCCGATGCCGGTTATACCGGGGCAACGCCTATTCAGCAAAAAGCCATTCCGCCTATATTAAACGGACAGGATGTGATGGGCATTGCACAAACCGGCACAGGTAAAACTGCCGCTTATGTGTTGCCCATCATCATGAAGCTAAAGTACGCCCAGGGCGAAAATCCCCGCGCGCTGATTGTTTCGCCAACGCGCGAACTGGCCATGCAGATTGAGGAAAATATCAGGGCATTTGCAAAATATACCGATCTGCGTGTGGTGGTGCTTTACGGCGGCCTTGGTCCCAAAACACAGATCGAGCAGATCAATAAAGGCGTAGATATCATCGTAGCCACCCCCGGCCGCTTTATGGACATTTACCTGGCGGGACACATCGTTACGAAAACTTTGCAGGTACTTGTTCTGGATGAAGCCGACAAAATGATGGACATGGGCTTTATGCCGCAGGTGAACCGAATTTTAGAAGTGGTGCCGGTAAAACGGCAGAATTTATTGTTCTCGGCCACCATGTCTGACAAGGTGCAGGAATTATCGCACAATTTTCTTGAATTTCCTACGGTTATCGAGGTTACACCGCAGGCTACGCCGGCACAAACGGTTAGTCAGCATTTATACCGTGTACCAAATATTAAAACAAAGATCAACCTGCTGAAAAGGCTGCTGGATGCGGAGGACGATGTCAAAAAACTCATTATCTTCTGTAAAACCCGCACTGCTGCCGAGGATGTTTACAAGTTCCTGCTGCGGAAGTTCGGCGAGAATGAGGTAAAGGTGCTGCATGCCAATAAAGGGCAAAATACCCGCATAAACTCCATCAACGCTTTTAAAAATGATGAAGTGAAGATACTGGTGGCAACAGATGTGGCCTCGCGCGGTATAGATGTGAGCGATGTGAGTCATGTGATCAACTTCGATGTGCCGGTGGTGATAGAGGATTATGTGCACCGTATTGGGCGTACAGGAAGGGCTTATCAATCGGGTGTGGCCATTACGTTTGCGGCTCCGCAGGAGGAGTATTATATCGACAAGATAGAAAAGCTCATCAAGCAAACTATCCCTGTTTCAGATATCCCCGCCGATGTGTTCATTGAGTCCACAAGCTACGAAGAGCGCCAGGATCAGGCGCGCGAAATAGACATGCAAAAACGTAAGGAAGACCCCGAGTTCAAGGGCGCCTTCCACGAAAAAAAAACTTTAAATCAGCGCAAAAAATTTGATGCAGCCAAGGCTAAAGCAACGGGAGCAAGGCCGGAGAAAAGGACTAAATCGCCAAAGGCGTATAGGAAAAAACGGTAACCAAACCCTCATTGTCATTTCGACCAACGGGAGAAACCTTATACGAGCGACATAACAGCCAATGTATTCACGCTAATGCATAGTCCGAATGCACAACATTTAAGTTTTCTCGTTATCACTCGAAATGACAAAGAGATTTTTTTTCTTTGTATTCTTTAAACACAATGAAATTCAGACTCACTCCCCTCAACTTCGCTTCAGCATTTTTACTCGTAGTTGCTGCTTACAGCTGGATCTATGGCTTGCAGATCTCGGGCACGCGTTTCAAAACCATGAGCACCGCTGTTGGGTGGATCTTCATCCTGTTTGCAGTTGTAGTGTCATTTATGGATATAATGTTCCGTAATTTCTTCCCGCAAACCAAAAAGTTATGGATAGTAGAGCTAAGCTTTATAACTTTGGCGGCTATTATATTTTTACTTGTTAAATAGATATTATGAAGACCGCCGAAATAAAGCTTACTATACAGCTCGACGATAATAACGTTCCCGAAAACATTATGTGGGAATCAACCGATGCGCAGAATAAGGAAGCGCTTCCTGTAAAATCAATGATGCTGGCCCTTTGGGATGCAAGCTATAAAAATACCCTGCGTATTGACCTGTGGACAAAAGAAATGCCTGTCGATGAAATGAAACGTTTCTTTTACGAAACCCTGCAAACCATGGGCGACAGCTTTTTACGCGCCACCGGCGAAACCAATATTGTTGAAGACCTGCGCGACTATTGTGCCCACTTTGCCGATAAAATGGAAATCACTCAAAAATAAATATGCGCCTAAACGTACTCACCTCATTCTGCGGCTTTGTAATTTTACTGGCCGCTTTATTTTGTCCGCTCCTTCGTCCGTTTCATTTATTTAACATGGATGCGTTTGCCGGCAACAAACCCTATGCAATGGTTTTGCTGTTAGTTTCGGTAATCGGAATAATAGCCACGGTGTTCAATCAGCCTAAAATTATCAGGCTTGCCGCTTTTCTTTCGCTGGGCCTGGTAGTACTGTTTTATGTGGCTGCATTTCTTAAGGTACATACCTCTTTCAGCTTCATTCCCTTCCGCTCTATCGATGCATTTTTAACCCGCCAGATCAAATTTAAATGGGGATGGTGGCTGATGTTTGCCGGCCCGCTTTTAGCTGTGGCAGGCGTTATTTTTGGCAAACGGCCGGCTTTTAACAATAATTTTGATACACAGATAAAACAAAATTAGGATATAGTAATTAATCAGTTACAATAGCTTGCTCTTCAAATATGTATATTTAAAAATATATTTTTAACATATTTGTATTACGCTATCAACTAACTATGTTAAGACTGTCTTTCCGCCAGCAGGTGTTCTCTGGTTTTGCTATTTCTGTGTTCCTTGTATTGGTTGTAGGCATTTTATCCTACAAAAGCATCAACAGGCTCGAGAGCGATTCCGGCATGGTTGAGCATACTCAAAAGGTCATCAATATATCGGGTAACCTGCTGCAACAGCTTATCGACGCCGAAACCGGGATGCGTGGTTTTGTGGCTACCAACAAGCTCCCCATGCTTGATACTTACAACGCTGCGCTTCCGAATATCAAAAAAGACATAGAGCAATTACGCGAACTGATCGCCGATAACCCTGTTCAGACAAGACGGGTTGATTCGTTGGAGCGCCTGTCAAACGCGCAGCTGAACATCTTAAAAACGAATATAGAAGTACGCCCTGTGCAGGGGCTGGATTATATGGTGAACAACGGCATGCTCACCAACGGTAAGAATAATATGGACGAGATCAGGCTGATCATTGACCACATGCGCAATACCGAAAGTAGCCTGCTGGCAAAACGCAAGGCAAGCTCAAAGGAGGCCTCTTCAAGGGCTATCGATACCATTTTGATCGGTTCTATAGTATTTCTTGTTATCATAGTGGTGTTGTTCTTTTATATCCAGGGTACTTTTGATCGTCAAAAGAAAATCGAGGGCGAAATAAAGGTTGCCAATGCCGAACTGGAAGTTGTACTGGGCGAAAACAAGGCCAAAAACTGGCTGCTTACCGGCACAGGCCTCATTAACGACCGCATGCAGGGGCAGCAGAGCGAGCGGGAGCTTGCCGGCAATATCCTTACCGAAATTTGCAACTACACCAAAGCTTTAACAGGAACCTTTTATTTGTTTAACGAGGAAGCCCAGGTATTGGAATTGTATGCATCGTACGCCTTCAACAACCCCGACCTGATAAAGAGAGTGATAAAAGTTTCTGAAGGATGGATAGGCCAGGTAGCTAAAGACGAAAAAGCCGCGCTGATAAAAGGAAAGCTGAACGATAAACTGGAGCTAAGCTCATCATTGATCCACCAGGAAATTATCGAAAGCTTTATCGTGCCTTTCTTTTTCGATAAGCAGCTAAAGGGCGTTATCGAAATTGCCTTTAATGACAGCGCAGATGCCACCGTGCAGGATTACATTGCCGATGTGGCCAACGACATTGGCATAGCCGTAAACACTGCGCAGGCCCGTACCACCATGCACGAACTGTTGTTGCAGGTACAGCAGCAGGCCGAAGAACTGGAAGCGCAGCAGGAAGAAATGCGCGTTACCAACGAAGAGCTGCTCAGCAAAACCGAAATGCTGCAGGCATCGGAAGAGGAAATGCGTGTACAGCAGGAAGAACTGCGCAACACCAATGCTGAACTGGAAGAAAAGGCGAGCCTGCTTGAGGAAAAGAACCAGGCCATTGAAGAGGCACGCAGGGCAATTAACATAAAGGTAATGGAACTGGAAACTACCGGTAAGTACAAATCGGAGTTTTTAGCCAATATGAGCCACGAGTTGCGAACCCCGCTGAACAGTATTTTGGTGCTGGCCCGCATCCTGAAAGACAATAAACCCGCCAACCTGTCGGAAGACCAGGTAAAATATGCCAGCGTGATCTTTAACGCCGGTAATGACCTGCTTACGCTGATCAATGACATTCTCGATCTGTCGAAAATTGAATCGGGCAAGCTCGAGATCCAGAATGATAACATTAAGGTGGCTGATATTCTGCACGACATGGAAATGTTGTTTGCCGAAGTAGCGAAAAATAAAAACATCAATTACAGCATATCAACCGGTGAGGAACTGCCCAAAACCATATTTACCGATAAGGTAAGGGTAGAGCAGGTGCTGAAGAATTTGCTGAGCAACGCATTTAAGTTCACACCCGAAAACGGCAGTATCACCATCAATGCGGTACCCGGCGAAGGGGATAAAACCATCAGCTTTAAAATAAAAGATACAGGCATAGGCATCCCGGCTGATAAGCAAAAGATCATTTTCGAAGCGTTTCAGCAGGCCGATGGCTCTACCAGCCGCAAGTTTGGCGGTACCGGCCTCGGATTGTCTATCAGCCGCGAACTGGTAAGCTTACTTGGCGGCAAGATCACGGTTACGAGCGAACCCGGCGCCGGAAGTGAGTTTGTATTAACCATCCCCTTGAAGGCAACTGAAATTTCCCTGCCCGAGGAAACCGTACCAACCGTTGACACTTTTATTCCGGAAATACAGATCTTAAGACCGGCCGCGCAGGTTGCAAATACTACCGGCCGGGACCCGCTGGTGGTTATTGTAGAAGACGACAAGAACTTTGCCGATATTCTGCACGACTACGCCCGCGATCATGGCTACAAGTCTGTAATGGTTAGCGAAGGAACCAATGCGGTGGAAGTTATAAAGGAGAATCAGCCCGACGCAGTGATATTGGATATTATGCTACCGGGTAAGGACGGCTGGCAGATATTGAAGGAGCTGAAGGCCGATGAGCAAACCATGCATATCCCGGTCCACATGATGTCGGCGGGCGATGCGGCTGCCAACCGCGTTCGTCGCGAGGGCGCTATCAGTTTCCTCAAAAAACCGATCGATACCGAAACGCTCGAAAAACTGTTTGCCGATATCGTGCTGCAAAATGGCGTTAAATTTACCCAGATACTGCTGGTTGAAGACAACAAAACCCAAAGCCAGGCGCTGAATGATATGCTGCAGAGCCAGGGCATCACGGTAGATCAGGCGTTTGACGGTGAGTCGGCGTTCCGCATGCTGCATGAGAAAGAATACCAGTGCGTGATCCTCGACCTTAATCTCCCCGATATTTCGGGCCTCGATTTCCTGGACAAGATAAAAGCTATTGAAAGGTTCACGGCGTTGCCGGTTATTATCAATACCGCTATGGAGCTCGACAAAACATCGGTAAGCAGGCTGATGCGGTATGCCAATGCCATGGTAGTAAAAACCACCAAATCGGCCGACAGGCTGATAGATGAAGTGAACCTGTTCCTGAACAAGGTACGTGAGCTTACGGTTAGCGCCGCTGAGCATCCGCTCCCTCCAAAAGCAAGAACCACGACACAGGGAAAAGATGTGATAAAAGGTAAAAAGGTGCTGGTGGTTGACGATGATATGCGTAACATATTTGCCCTTACCAGTGCGCTGCAGGGCTACGATATGGTGGTAGAAACTGCCGCAGACGGACAGGAAGCCATAGAAAAACTTGAAGCCTTGCCCGATATCGATATTGTACTGATGGACATTATGATGCCTGTAATGGACGGCTACGAAGCAACACGATATATACGCAAGCAAAACAAATGGGCCAGGCTGCCTGTAATAGCTTTAACCGCCAAAGCGATGATGGATGATCGTGAAAAATGTATAGCAGCCGGGGCTACTGATTACATTACCAAGCCGGTTGATATGGATAGGCTGATCTCGTTAATGCAGCTTTGGTTGGGCAGTTAAAATATGAACGTTTCTTCACAGGGATTAAGTGCTGAACAAGTTATCGAGCTGATCGACCTTGTAAAAAAGGTACACGGCTTTGATTTTTCTGATTATTCAAAGGCTTCCCTGAAACGGAGGCTTACCAGGGTAATGATGATCAAAAAACTGGAATATTACGACCTGAAACACGTGCTGGTGAACGATGCCGCTTTTTTCCAGGATTTTTTAGAGGAAATAACGGTAAACGTTACAGAAATGTTCCGCGACCCTTCGTTCTATAAAGCCCTGAATACACAGGTGATCCCCTACCTGTCAACCTATCAGCATATTAAAATGTGGTCGGCGGGGTGTTCCTCCGGCGAGGAAGTGTATTCGCTGGCGATAATGATGAACGAGGCTAACCTGAAGGATAAATCGTTCATCTACGGTACCGATGTAAATACCCGGGTGCTCAAAGAAGCCCGTTTGGGAATTTACAGCTACCGTAATATTAAAACCTATGCCGAAAATTATGTACTGGCAGGTTTAAAAGGTTCGCTCACCGATCATTTTACCACTCTTTACGATGCGGCCACCATTCACAGCGAGTTAAAGGCAAATACGTTGTTCTCGGTTCACAACCTTATTTCCGACACCGTTTTTAACGAGTTTCAGTTCATTAGCTGCCGTAACGTTTTCATTTATTTCGAAACCCCGCTGCAGGAGCGCATCCTGGAACTTTTTTATCAAAGCCTTTGTCCGCATGGTTTTTTATGCCTCGGCAGTAAAGAGACGATTCGGTCGGAGAAGTTTAAGAAGAAGTTCAGGGCTATCAATCAAAAAGAAAACATATACCAGAAAATTGGCTCTTGACCCGCACATAATCGACCGTTGGCACAGCTCTGAAATATTGCTGTTAGGCGGGTCTGCGGGTTCATTCAAGTTAATATTCAGGATAATTCAGGTTCTTGATCGCGATCTGAAGAAGGTAGTGATCATTGTAATGCACCGCAAAAGGAATTTTGCAAGCGAAGTGGAAAAATTATTTGCCCACAACAGCATGATGGGCGTGAAGGAGATTGACGATAAGGACAAGATAAATAAAGGAACTATCTACATCGCGCCTGCAAACTATCATGTACTGATAGAGAACAACGGTTATTTTGGCCTCGACGTATCGGACGCGATCTGGTTCTCAAAGCCATCGATAGATATTACTTTTGAAAGCGCCGCCGAGGTTTATAAAAATAAATGCACGGCAATCCTGCTGTCGGGCGCCAACCAGGACGGCGCCGAAGGCATGCTCAAACTGCGCAACGCCGGCTCGTTCACTATAGCACAAGATCCCGCCGATGCCGAACTCCCCGAAATGCCCGGCGATGCCATTGCAATTGGCGGTGCAGAATATGTATTACCAGGTGCGGAAATTATTGAGTTGCTGACAAGTTGATCTTGATTTCGGATTCCGAATGTTCGATTTCGGATTTATATTAATGGGAGCGCTGTGTGCGGGTTAAAAAGGGATGTGATGCTTCGGGAACCTACCCGTGACAAGTTGAATTGAACGTGCAGGTGGGTGTCATCCAAAGCTTGTCGAAGGGCGACGTGCGCAATGGCCGATGTCCGCACGCTAAGCATGGCGTACAAGCCCCCGGCGTTCATGCTTCACTTCGGGAACCTCGGTGCAAGCTTGTACCTACCCTCGACACCCATTTTTTGTCATTTCACCTTCAGAGGCCCCGGATTTTATAACTCAGCATGACACCCCTTATATATTGAAATCAAAACAGCGAAGTCTGCCCAACGCCCATCACCCTTGCCTCATGCTCCAGCAACCATTTCTTTCGCCATATCCCTGCGCCGAACCCGGTTAAACTGCCATCGGAGCCGATAACCCGGTGGCAGGGCACCACGATCAATAAATGATTTTTACCATTAGCCGATGCAATAGCCCGTATCCCCAGCGGATTGTTCATAAATTTCGATTGCTGCAGGTAGCTGATGGTTTTTCCGTAGCCTATCTTACTCAGTTCGTCCCAAACCTGCTGCTGAAAAGCGGAGCCCTGTTGCTGCAAAGGCAATTCGAAAACCTTGCGCGTGCCGGCAAAATATTCATCCAGCTCGCGTACCGCCTGTAGCAGCAAAGGCGTTTCGGGCGGCAACACCTCATGCTCCTCATCCAATGCGTAGACGGAGGAGATCACGCCGTCTTCTTCCGTTATCCGCATTACCCCAATGGGACTTTTATAATAGGCAGCAGGCATAGTTGATTGAGTTGATTGAGAAAATGGTTAACTACAAAATTAAAGAACCTATTGACGTTATACAAAACCTAATCAACTTAATCTAACCGCTTAACTCAATCAACCCAAAAAAACTATCTTTGCCCCATGCAGCTCATCAACCAAACCATTCATCTTTTAAAAAAGGAGATTTTACTGGAATGGCGTTCAAAATACGCCTTCAACGGGGTGCTGCTGTATGTGGTGTCGACGGTTTTTGTGTGTTATATCTCGTTTAACCTTAACCCCGGTTTTACAGGTACCAAAGGTTATCCTATTGTTTGGAATGTGTTATTCTGGATAATTATGCTGTTTGCATCGGTAAATGCCATTGCCAAGAGCTTTATGCAGGAAAGCAAGGCGCGGCTGTTGTATTATTACTCCATCGCCGGTCCGCAGGCTATTATTTTGTCGAAGACCATATATAACACACTGCTCATGTCGCTGTTAAGCGTATTGGCGTTACTGGTTTACTTGCTTTTTTTTAACAACACCATTGGCGATCCGCTTTATTATTTTCTCACCGTATTACTTGGCAGCATCAGTTTTTCAACGGTATTTACCATGATCTCGGCCATTGCTTCAAAAGCGGGCAATAATGGCACGCTGATGGCAATTTTAAGCTTTCCGGTCATTATCCCGGTCATTCTTGTACTCATCCGTCTCAGTAAAAACGCAATGGACGGCCTGCAGCGCAGCGTAAGCTATGGGGATATGGGAGTACTGCTTGCCATCAATGTCATTGTATTAACTACCGCGCTCATTCTTTTTCCGTTCCTCTGGCGTGATTAGGATCGTTAGTCAGCAGACCCGATGTGTTGCGTCTCCTCTCCACGCATCTAAACCTCGTACAACTCCCATCTCCGTGAATCTCTCCCGGTGTCTCTGTTTAAAATAACCGCAGAGGCCGCAAAGGACGAACAGAGAACACGGAGAATCAATATCGTTTTTACAACCAACAGTTTGCCCCAAATGTCTAATCACCAGTCTCTATTCTCTTTTTTAAATTTATTTGGATTAAGTCTAAATAAGATATTACATTTGCCGCTGATTTAAACAATGCAGATGCAAGCAAAAACTTTTACTTTATCGTTTTTATTCCTTTTTTCGGCGGCAACCCTGTTTGCTCAGAATACACGGCCTCAAACATCAGAAGATTCGCTGAATAATGGTCTTTCAAAAAGCGCCACCACCATTGGCGGATACGGCAACGCTTTTTACCAGCATAATAATTCTCTCGGTACCGCAAAAATAAACCTCGAAAGGTTTGTGCTTTTTGCCGGCCACAAATTCAACGATAAGATCTCGGTTTTTACCGAACTGGAAGTTGAAGACGCCAAGGTTACCGGCGGCGAAAGCGGGGGAGAGGTAGCCGTTGAACAGGCATATCTTAAATTCAACCTCAATGCCAATCAGTATATCGTAGCCGGTTTATTCCTGCCGCGCATTGGTATTTTGAACGAAAACCACTTGCCCAATACTTTTAACGGCAACGAACGTAACTATGTAGAAACGTTCATCCTGCCATCAACCTGGCGCGAGTTGGGCGTTGGCCTTTACGGAAACGTGAACGGCCTGCCGCTAAATTACTCGGCAGGTTTGGTGAACGGTTTAAGCTCAAGCATGTTCGAGCACGGAGACGGTATCCGTGAAGGCCGTTTTGAAGGGCGGAACGCTGCTGCTAACAGTCTGGCAGTTACTGCATCGCTGCAATATGCACCGGGCGATTTCCGTGCGCAGGTATCGGGCTATTACGGCGGTACGGCAAATGTTACTAAACGCAAGGCTGATAGCCTTGGCCTAAATTCGGGTATTTTCGGGACGCCGGTAGCCATTGGCGAGGCCGACGTGCAATATGAACATAAAGGTTTTTCGGTAAAGGCTTTGGGTGCGATAGTTTCTATTCCAGATGCTGATAAGATCAACCGCGCGTATGCCAACAACACCCCGAAAACGGAATACGGCGCCTATCTTGAATTGGGCTACGACCTGCTGTACAACCTGCGTAAAGCGCACGAACAGCAATTCATCGTTTTTGTGCGCGACGAGAAATTCGACATTAACGCAAGCATTCCGACCAACGGCATTATCGACGGTACGCTCGATCAAAATCACGTAGTGGCCGGTTTTACTTACCTGCCTATGCGTAACGTAGCCATCAAAGCCGATGTGCGTATCATCCACACCGGCGCTCAAAATCCCGAACTGATCGTAAATCCTAACCCGGTAGCCCTTCCTTACCAGGTAAATAACAACCTGATAAACGTAGGCGTGGCGTTTTCATTCTAATAAAGTTATGGACAGAAGAAAATTCGTAAAGCAATCATGTTCACTTTGCCTGGCCGTAGGCTCGGGTATGGTGTTGGGCTCGCTGGCCTCGTGCGGTGCAGCCCTGCCGGTTTACAAAACCAATGTGGCTGATAACAAGATAACAGTTCCGGAAACCATGTTTGCCAATACCGATTTTCAGCTCATTCAGCCTAAGGGTATGTACTACAATATTGGTCTGAAAAAAGAAAAGGACGGTACCTACACCGCCTTGCTGCTCCGTTGTACCCATGCCGATAACCAGCTTACCCCATTGGGTAATGGCTTCCGGTGTTCTTTACACGGCAGCACTTTCGATACCGAAGGTAAGGTGACCAACGGCCCGGCGCAGCGCCCGCTTCATCAATATCGCACACAAGTAGAATCCAATCAAATTATAATATCCATAAGCTAACATATCTATGAAAAACAAACTACTAACCTTTGTTTGCATGGCAGCTCTTGCTTTTGCAGGCTGCTCTAAAAAAAATACCCCTGCACCTACAGATACCGATGCTACTTTAGAAGCGAAAGTACTGATCGATTTCCCTGCCAACCTGGCTAATCCAAATTACCTGGATATCGAGACTAAAGCCGGTATCATGAAAGACGCCGCGGCAACCCTGATTGCTAATTCCACCGATGCCAATCTGAAAGCAACCCAGGACGCCTGGAAAAATACCCGTGCTGCATGGGAATCATGCGAAGGCTACCTGTTTGGCCCGGTTGAAGACTTTAACTATGACCCTGCCATGGATGACTGGCCGGTAAATAAAGTTGACCTTGACGGTGTACTGGCCAGCAGCAGCGCATTAACCGTATCGGACATTGATGGGCTTGAAACGACTCTGAAAGGTTTCCACGCTATTGAATATGTGATCTTCGGCGTGGGCGGCAATAAAAAAGCCAGCCAGCTAACCGACCGCGAAAAAGTGTACCTCGCATCGTTAACACAAAGCCTGTATAATACCACCAAGCAGTTGGTTGCAAGCTGGGATCCTTCTCAATCAGGTAATTTTACTTTGCAGGTAACTACTGCCGGTAAAGGCAGCACACGCTTTTCAACCCGTTTGGATTTTTTCAAAGCACTGGTTGGTTCGATGGCTGATATCTGCAACGAGGTCGGTGAATCGAAAATGCAGGAGCCTTTAGCCGCGCAGGATTCTACCCTCGATGAGTCGCAGTTCTCGCACAACTCCATTACCGATTTTACTAACAACATTAAGGGTATCGGCAATGCTTACCTCAGCTCGTACAACGGCACCAGCGGCCATAGCCTGAGCGAGATAGTAAAGGCAAAAAATGCATCATTGGACGCCAAGATCCAGACACAGATCAATGCTGCGGTCGCATCGTTCAGCCTGTTGAACGGTACTACTTACGAAAAAGCCATTTACACTAATAAAGACAAGGTGCTGCAAATTCAGGCAGCAATTCACATCCTGAAAGAAACCCTTGAAGGCGACCTGACCACTTTTGTTGAAACAAACATTAAAGACTGATAATAAATTGAGACAATTAAAAGTAATTGGCGTATTGGTAATATTGGTGCTGGTGATGGTAAAATGCCAGAAATCAACCGTATTGCCCGAAACCCAGTACGACGACAGGCTTTCTGGTGGCGATGAAACTATTTTCAGCGCCACTTCAACTGCTTTCGGGAACATGTTTCCCGGCCTTACCGGTTACGACATTCATGTGCATGATTTAGGCGATGCGGTTTTCGGCCAGTCGTTTGTTACGGCACCGGCACCTATCCACAATGGTTTGGGTACATTGTTCAACAATACATCATGCACCAATTGCCACCATAACGATGGTATCGGCCTGCCCACCGCCGGCGAGCTGCAATCGTCGCTGCTGATGCGGATCAGTTTACCGGGCGCTGATGAACACGGCGGCCCCGTTCCTGTACCAGGTTACGGGTTGCAATTACAGGATAAAGCCGTATTTGGCAAACAGGCTGAATGCAAGGTGAACATCAACTACAGCTATGCTACGTATTCGTTTGCCGATGGCGAAACGTACGAGCTGCGTACGCCAACCTATACGCTTACAAATCTGTACACACCTATATCGGGCAGTTACTTGTTATCGCCAAGACTTGCGCCGCCTATGTTTGGGTTAGGCTTGCTGGAGGCAGTTCCTGAAAGTGAAATAGTTGCCTTGCAGGATGTTAACGACGCCAACGGCGACGGCATCAAAGGAAAGGCAAACTATGTGTGGGACCCAATTACCAAAAGCAAGCTATTGGGGCGCTTTGGGTGGAAAGCTAATACTGCCTCTATCTTAACCCAGGTAGCCAGCGCCTTTAATCAGGACATGGGCATAACTACCAGCGTGTTGCCGGTAGAAAATAGTTTTGGTCAGCCGCAGTATGACGGTTTGAAGGATGACCCGGAACTGCCGGACAGCTCCTTGAATGCCGTGAAATTTTATGCACAAACGCTTGGCGTGCCTGCCCGCCGCAACACCACAGATGCTACCATCAAGCGCGGACTGCAATTATTCATCCTGGCTAAGTGTGCCAATTGCCACAAGCAAACGCTTACTACCGGTGTAGATGTGACGAAACCGTACTTGTCTAACCAGGTGATCCATCCGTACACGGATATGCTGCTGCACAACATGGGCCCCGGCTTGGCCGATAACCGCCCCGACTTTTTAGCCGATGGCCAGCAATGGCGCACCGCAGCGTTATGGGGTGTAGGGTTATTCGAGATAGTGAACAACCCCGGCTATTACCTGCACGATGGCCGTGCCCGCACACTTACCGAAGCTATTATGTGGCATGGCGGCGAAGCATCGCAATCCACGGCATATTTTTCTAATCTGCCAAAATCAGACAGAGACGCGATTTTGAAGTTTTTGAAATCGTTATAGTTGAGTGAGTAGTTGATTGGGTTGATTAAATGAGTGGTTGATTGAGTTTCGTATCAACTTGTTCAACTCAATCAACCTAATCAACCTAATCAACTACTCACTTAATCAACTAACCCTAAACAATTTTCATCAACAGTTCATAATTTTTCCGTTTTTTAGCATCTTGAAAAAAATATTAATTTAAACGATGCGATCCCCCTGCCTCATCCTGTTTTGCTTATTATTTCCGCTCACAATTTTTGCCCAAAGCGGCCTCATTACCGGGGTCGTCACCAATGCCGAAACAAAGAAACCTTTATCAAGGGCGAGCGTGTTTTTAAGCAATTCATCAGTCGGCTCGGCCACGAACGAGGATGGGAAATTTACGCTCAATGGCATACGGCCGGGACAATATAACCTTACCGTCACCATTTTGGGGTATGAAGACTATACCAAAGTTGTTTTGGTAGGCCGCGAACCTATCCGGTTGGATATTGAGATGACGCCCAAGCCGCTCATGCTGCACGAGGTGACCATCTCCTCAGCCGCCGACTGGAAGAAAAATTACGAGGCCTTCAGGAAAGATTTTATCGGGGTAGATGAAAACGCCAAGCTATGCGTGGTAATGAACCCGCATATCCTGAACCTGCAATTCAACCGCACCAAACAAACCCTCGAAGCCGGTACCGACGAGTTCCTGGTGGTAGAAAATAAGGCATTGGGCTATCGCATTAAGTTCCTGCTCAGGGATTTCAGGAGCGACCACATTGCGGGAATAATCTCCTGGGGCGGCGAACGTTTGTTCGAAGAACTTCAGGGCAGCGATGCACAAAAAAAGAAATGGCACGAAAACAGGGAGAAAGTATATTACGGCTCGTCGATGCATTTCCTCAGGTCGTTGTACACCAACAAATTGACAGAGGATGGTTTTGTGATGTATCACCTGAACCGTCAGCTAAACCCAAACCGCCCGCCGGATGATGTGATCAAACGAAAGGCCAATTTCTTTTACGAACGCCGTATGGCCGATTCATTCAATTATTATAAAGACCTGTCGGGCCTGTCAAAATACTACAAAGAATCGCTCAATAAGATCCCGGTAATGCCTTACGAGGTATTTCAGCTTACCGACCAGCAGGGCATCTACGCGCTGCACTTCCCCAATTACCTCTATGTAGTTTACACCAAGCGCCGCGACGAAGTCTATAACAAAGACCTTTACCGCCCGCTGGATATGACCAACTACGAAACCAGTATCATGACCCTGTTCGATCCCGGCTACGCCCTGTTCGATATGAACGGTGTAATAGTAGGCCAGTCCCCGCTAATGGAAGGCGCCTGGGCAAAATCAAGGCTAAGCGACCTGCTGCCGGTGGATTATGTGCCGGATGTGAAGTAGTTCATTGGTTCATTGGTTCACTGGTTTATCAGTTCATTGGTGCATAGGGGCGCAGAAGATTTTCTGCGTTAGCGATAGGAGCGGATACCGGCCTAAAGTGTAAGGCCTGCGGGCGTATGAGCGGATAGCGCGGGCCACAGGCAACGCCTATATTATCTGAACTATGATCTTCCTGAAAAAAAGATATAACTCAAGAGCTAACCCTGGTTTAAATCTTTTCAACCCTTTAATCAAGCCAATCAAAGTTCAGACAACCCAATCAACTCAATCCAACCTAATCAACTTAATCTAACCTAAAATTCCCTACCTTTACACCCTGAATTAATATGAAATTTATATATCAAACCTGGTGGAAGGTGTTGGCGGTGCTGATAATCCTTTACACTTTAATTGCCGGCTTTCTTTTTGGTGTTCCGGTGCTGCCGATATTACACGAAACTATTCGCAACACTTATTTCCATGTGCCTATGTGGATTGCTATGTTCACAGTATTCACCATTTCGGTGGTGTACAGCATTAAATATTTGAATACCGGTAAAGATGAGTATGATCTTATTGCCGTTGAGTGCGTAAACACAGGTACTTTCTTTTTTGTGCTGGGCCTGATAACCGGTATGATGTGGGCTAAATATACCTGGGGCGCCTTTTGGAGCAATGACCCTAAACAAAATAGCGCTGCGATAGCTTTTTTACTGTATTGTGCATACGCCGTGTTACGCAACTCGATAGACGAAGAGCAGAAACGGGCCAAAATATCGGCTATCTATAACATTTTTGCTTTTCCCATTATGGTGGTACTCATCATGGTACTCCCGCGAATGACCGACTCCCTGCATCCTGGCAATGGGGGTAATCCGGCCTTCGGTAAGTTGGATATGGATAACCGCATGCGTGTAGTTTTGTACCCGGCCTTTATAGCATGGAGTTTCCTGGCCATCTGGATAGCCTCGCTACGCTATCGCATCCGTTTAATTGAATACAAAAAGAACGAAATAAGTTAATATGAAAAAAATATTGGTTTTTGCAGCTTTACTGCTGAGTACTATGGGCGTTTTTGCACAGGATAACGGTGTACAAATGGCCGATGCACTGCGTAGCTCGGGTAAAATATACGTTGTTATTGCTACAATAGTGATAATTTTCATAGGCTTAGCCATCTATTTGTTCTCGATTGACCGCCGGTTAAAAAAAATCGAAAAAGAAAAATAGTTCAAAAGTTTGGCCTATCTTGTTTAAACCTGCATTTTAATGTAATATTATCAGAACAGGCAAAAACAGGGGATAATAAATTTGCGATATTGATAAAAAATGTACCAAATTTGTGCACTTTTTTAACGATTTAATAATTATCAAATAAAATTTATGGCTACTACTAACCCCGCTGTGATTGATGATACGCACTTTTTTGGCGACGTATGCAAGAACTTCGACTACGCAGCGCAATTTACAAAACACGATGCTGGCCTGCTCGACCAGATAAAATCCTGCAACAGTGTTTACCGTTTTCGCTTCCCTATCCGCAGGGGAAATGGCTTTGAGGTAATAGACGCGTGGCGCGTTGAACACTCGCAGCACCAGTCGCCAACCAAGGGCGGTATTCGCTACAGCGAAATGGTGAACGAGGATGAGGTAATGGCACTTGCCGCACTGATGACCTACAAATGCGCCATTGTAAACGTGCCTTTCGGCGGTGCTAAAGGTGGCATAAAAATAAATCCAAAGAACTACAACCTGCAGGAACTTGAAAATATAACCCGCCGCTACACGGTAGAACTGATCAAAAAGAACTTCATAGGCCCAAGCATCGACGTACCTGCACCGGATTACGGATCGGGCGAGCGCGAAATGAGCTGGATAGCTGATACTTATGCAACCATGAACCCCGGTCAGCTGGATGCCATGGGTGCTGTTACCGGTAAGCCTATTGCGCTGCACGGTATTGCCGGCCGTAAAGAAGCTACAGGCCGCGGCGTTGCCATTGCCATCCGCGAGTGCGTAAGCGTAGGCGAGGATATGCAGAAAATTGGCCTGTTGCCGGGCATTTCGGGCAAAAGGGTTATTGTGCAGGGTTTGGGTAACGTAGGTTACCACTCGGCAAAATTCCTGGCCGAATTTGGTGGATTGATAGTAGGCCTTTGCGAATTTGAAGGCGCTATTTATAACGAAGACGGTTTGGATGTCGACGCTGTGTTCCAGCACCGCAAGGCAACCGGTTCTATTTTAGGCTATGCGGGCGCGAAAAAAGAATTCAAAAACTCGCTGGAAGGCCTGGAGCAGGAATGCGATATCCTGGTGCCCGCCGCTTTGGAAAACCAGATCACTGTTGAGAATGTAAAGCGCATCAAAGCAAAAATTATTGCCGAAGGCGCGAACGGTCCAACCACTCCTGAAGCTGAAGAAATATTCTATTCAAAAGGCGGTTTGATCATCCCCGATATGTATGCCAACGCCGGCGGTGTAACCGTATCTTATTTCGAATGGTTAAAGAACCTGTCGCACGTGGCATTTGGCCGTATGAACAGGCGTTTTGAAGAAAACTCAAACCTTAACCTCGTGAACATGGTAGAAGGCATTACCGGCGTGGCTTTAACGCCTATCCAGCGTTCAACCATCATCAAAGGTGCATCAGAATTAGAATTGGTGAACTCTGGTTTGGAAGATACCATGATCCGCTCATACCACGAGATCAGGGAAACTTATAAGGCCAACTCAAAGATCGATACCCTGCGTACCGCCGCATTTGTGGGCGCTATCAATAAAATTGCCGTATCGTACCAGAACCTGGGCGTTTGGCCATGATTAAAAAATAGTGAAATTGAAAAAAGGCCGGATCGATTATACGATCCGGCCTTTTTGTTGCAAGCAACTGATGCTGAGAATTTGACGTATTTAACAGCAGATGCGGGATATAATAAACAAGTTACATTTTATCATTCGGTTGGTCGCCGTTCAATAACATAAAGTCTTTACCTTTAATTGATAAACCAGGGCCTGAATGCGCATAAAGCTACTCATAACCTTTCTGTTCATATCGATACAGACGTTTGCGCAAACGCCCAATATAGGCTTTGAGGATGGTACGTTTCATAATTGGAAGTGCTTTGTTGGGAAAATAGATTCGTCTGGCAGTATCAGTGTTGAGGAAAGCATACCAGTACCCAACCGGCATACCATCATCGACAAAAATACCTTCCCGGCGCTCGATCCTTATGGCGGTTTTCCGGTTCTTTGCCCAAATGGCAGCAAATACTGTGTGCGGTTGGGAAATAATATAGGAGGCGCGCAGGCCGAACGACTTAGTTACACTTTGGTAGTGCCTGATCAAAAATCATATAGCATTGTATTCAACTACGCCGTAGTACTCGAGAATCCTGGTCACGAACCCTACCAGCAACCCCGGTTTACAGCCGTAGTTTATGATGTTACCGATGATGAGTTCATCAGCTGCCCGGCTTTCGATTTTACGTCATCATCAAGTCTTCCCGGTTTTAAACTTTCAGCAGTTGAAGGGTATAAGGGCGACGCTATTTTTTATAAAGATTGGTCGACTGCCACCATCGATTTAAGCCACTATGCAGGGAAAACCATCAGCATATTGTTTACAACCAATGATTGTACTTTTAAGGAACATTTTGGATATGCTTACATTGACGTTAACGAGGATGGAGAGGCTGCAATAACCGGCAATACCTACTGTGCAGGGCAACCCTCGGCAACGCTCTACGCGCCGAATGGTTTCAAATCGTACGAATGGTATAATGCCGATATGACACAGAAAATAGGCGATGGCCAGAGTTTAAAGCTATCGCCGCCTCCTGCCGATAATACAACCTACGCCGTGAAAGTATTCCCTTACCCCGAACTGGGATGTGTAGATGTATTATACACAACAGTTAAAAAGATAGACGAGGGATTCAGGCTAAAAGTGGTAGACACCGTTTTTGGGTGCCCGGCTGAAGGCGCCGATATCACGCAGGCGCAAGTAACGCCAGGCACTACGCAGGGCGCCATGCTCAGCTATTTTAACGACGAATTGGGTACCAGTTACCTGTACGAACCCGCAAAGATCTTCAGGTCAGGAACCTATTATATAAAGGGAATGAATACAGAGGGCTGTATGAATATGCTGCCCATACAGGTGCTGGTATCTCAGCCCAGGATCACAACTATTGATCCGCCGCCGGTAGATTATCCTGTTCTCATTGATTTAACGACAACCTTTGCGCATCGCCCCGAACTGACTTACAGTTATTACAAGGATGCCGCAGCTACCGTGCCGTTAACCGATTATGCAGCGATACATTATGGAGGGATATATTATGTAAAGGCAAGTATGCATGGCTGCGATACAATTGCCGCTGTAAACGTGGTTATTCACCCGCCGCCGCCTTATGAG
>DATCQV010000030.1:0-11470 GCA_036569325.1 Mucilaginibacter sp.
TCATTTTGTAACAGATTGTTTACTTTCGCGTCAATACAAACCGGTTATTCATACCAGTGAACGGGATTTTGATTATCAAACAGCCCGGTTAGTTAGCAGGGCTGCATGAAGGTTACTTTCTCATTCGTTACATTTTTGTTCCTTATTTTATTTGCGGTGCAGCTTCGTGCGCAGCAAAACCCGGTTATTATTAAGCGGATTCCCGTTAAGCACAAGGGCGTTGTTAAGGATACTGTTAAGATAGACACTACCGCCCTTAAGACCAGTAACGTTAACCAGGAAGATATAGGCGATGTGCTTACCAAACTATTTCACAGCAAGCCCAGCCCGGCTGTCGATTCTATCACCACCAAGCCCGAGATCTCTATTGCGCCGGCCATAGGCTATACATTGCTGTCGAAGTTCGCTTTGGTGTTGTCTGGTAATGTGTTGTTTAAAACGGCGCCGCAATCGCGTATTTCTACCATTATTGCCAGCGCGTCTTATACACAGAACAAGCAGTTTATCCTTCCTGTGCAAACGAGCATCTGGAGCAAGGACAACACTTACAATTTTGTTGGCGAATACCAGTATTATAAATATCCGCAAAACACTTACGGCCTGGGCAGCAGCTCGAATATAAAGAACGAGAATCCGATGGATTATTCGTATTTTAAATTTTATCAAACGGTATTGCGACGTATTAGCGGAAGCCTTTATGGAGGGCTTGGCTTTATCTTCGATACACACTGGAATATCTCCGACAAGGGGCCTGTTAACGGAGCGCCGTCAGATTATGCGGCTTATGGCAAAGCTTCGCACACGGTAGCATCGGGGCTTACGTTCAATATGCTGTACGATACGCGCGATAACTCGATCAATGCCTCTAAAGGTGGCTACGCCGCGCTTCAATACCGGGATAATTACGGGTTTTTGGGCAGTAGTGCGCCATGGCGGTCGCTCATTTTAGATGTTCGCAAGTACTTCAGGTTTCCGGAAAATTCAAGTAATGTACTGGCGTTCTGGAGCTACGACTGGCTGATATTAAGCGGCCGGCCCGAATACCTCGATCTGCCGAGCACGCAATGGGATGGCAATTCGGCTACCGGCCGCGGTTATATACAGGGACGGTTCCGGGGTGCGCAGATGATCTACCTTGAGGGTGAATATCGTTTTAAAATTACCCGTAACGGCCTGTTAGGCGGGGTAGTGTTCCTGAACGGTGAATCGTTTTCGGCAGCGCCAGGTACCCGTTTGCAAGGCATACAGCCGGGCTATGGTCCAGGCTTAAGAATTAAGCTGAACAAGACTTCCAATACCAATATCACAGTGGATTACGGCTTCGGCAGGCAAGGTTCCAACGGCTTGTTTGTCGACGTAGGCGAGGCCTTTTAAATTGAGTTGATTAAGTTGGATTGGGTTAGATTAGATTAAGTTGGCTTTTTATCTTCCCTTCCTCTATCTTTCAGACTTTCCCTATTTCCTGTCTTCCGGACTCGTTCGCGTTAAAATTTGTTAAAACTCTGTTAACCAATGTTAAACGAGTAGTTTCGTATTGCCGGGTTATTTAGCTTTGACTAACACAATTGAAAACCTTATGCTCAAAAGCTATTTAAAGATCGCCTGGCGGAACCTGCTGCGTCACAAAAGTTTTTCATTTATTAACATCGGCGGCCTCTCTATCGGGATTGCTGCATGCCTGCTTATCTCTTTGTATGTTCACTATCAGTTAAGTTTTGATTCGGACATTGCCAAAAAGGACAGGATACTGCGGGTAACCAACCTGATGATCACACCCGAAAAAGACAATGTGAATCTTGCACTGACGGCCTCACTGCTGGCAACCAAGCTTAATCAGAATTACCCGGAAGTAGAAACGGCCGTACGTTTCGAACCGACAAAAGCGGTAGTGAAGATTGACAACCAGCTGTTTAAAGAAGATAACTTTTACAAGGCCGATGCACGGGTGTTCGATTTGTTCAATTATCAGTTTTTAGAAGGAAATCCTGCACAGGCACTTACCGATCCACATGCCATAGTCTTAACAAAGAAGCTGGCCGTTAAATACTTTGGAAATGAAAAAGCACTTGGCAAACGCTTAACCTGCAACGGATGGCCTTGCCAGGTAAGCGCAGTACTTAAGGACCTGCCAGACAATACTGATCTGAAATTCAATGCTTTGATGTACGTAGATTATTCAAAGGTAACTTCATGGCTGCAAGACGATTTTTCGGTTTATACATTTGTCCTGTTCAAACAAAAACCGGATATCGCCGCCTTTGAGCGCAAACTCGCGATATTATCCAAACAAAGTATTCAGCCTGAATTTAATAAGATAGGCGCGACCAAATACAGTGTGAAACTCAATGCTGAGCCTTTAGACGGTATTCACTTTAGCGAGAATAAACTGGCTGACACCCCCAAAGGCGATAAGCAGCTGGTTTATATTTTCTCTATTCTCGCCGGGTTGATCCTATTGATAGCCTTGCTTAATTATATTAATCTATCAACCGCGCGGGCGGCGGAGCGGGCAAAGGAAGTAGGTGTGCGTAAAGTTAACGGCGCGCTGCAAAGCAGTTTGATACGGCAGTTTTTATTCGAATCGTTTTTTATCACGCTTATTGCGCTGGTTATTGCAATTGGCCTGAGTATGGTGGCACTGCCGTTTTTGAATTGCCTGCTGCAAATGAAGATCTCGTTCTGGAGCTCGGCGTGGACCTTTTTTGCTATTTGCGGACTGGTGCTGGCTTCATCAATATTAACAGGTTTATACCCGGCATTTGTGCTATCAGCCTTTTCGCCGGCAACCGCTTTGAAGGCCAACTTTAAACACAGGGCAAAAGGGCTCACCCTGCGAAAACTGATCACAGTGACCCAGTTTGTGGCGGCTACAGTTATGATAGCCGGCGCATTTATTATGAACCGGCAGATCAATTACGTGCAGCACCGCTCGCTGGGATATGATGAGAGCCAGGTGATGAATATTTCATTGCCCGACGATTCTGTGGCGCTTACCCGCGTACCGGCATTCAATAATGCCTTAAAGCAGCTGAGCCAGGTGAAGGCTACTTCTGTAGAGAATGGATTGGCTGTAGAGAATCCGGCTTATTCAAAAGCAACAACCTTTGTGAAGGCTAATGGCCGTAAGCGGGAACTAATGTCGAACTATTTTGCAGTGGACGACAAATTTTGTCCGCTTTTGAATATCCCCTTCATTGCGGGCAGGAATTTTTCGGAGGAAATGACTACCGATAAAAAGGAAGCCTTTATTGTAAACGAGGCCTTTGTACAGCAGGTAGGGTGGAAGAACCCCATAGGCCAGGAAATGGAGGGCTTTGACCATAAAGGCCATGTGGTAGGTGTGATCAAAAATTTTCACTACGAATCGATGCATAACCCCATTGCACCGCTGGTGATGGTTTACATTGCACCAAAACCGGCATCGGTGCTGGTTAAGACGTCACCAAAAAACCTGGCGCTCATCAAAACAACGTGGCAAAGCTATTTTCCCGATTATCCCTTTAACTTCGAGTTTATGGATTCGGCGTTTAAAATACTTTATCAAAAGGATGTTACGAGCATAAGGTTTTTCAATTATTTCACCGCGTTATCCATCATCCTGGCCTGCCTCGGTCTTTACGGACTGGCGCACCTCATTGCCATACAACGTACCAAAGAGATAGGGATTCGCAAGGTATTAGGTGCCGCTATTAGTCAGTTGCTGGTGCTGCTTGGAAAAGACTTTGTAAAACTGGTGGCGCTTGCGGCCATACTCGCCATCCCCATAACCTGGCTGATAATGAATAAGTGGTTGTCCTCGTACGCCTATCATATCAGTATCAACTGGTGGCTATTGGCCTCGCCTGTGCTGGCTATATTGATTATTTCGATGCTGGTTATCAGTTATCAAACTATCAGGGTAGCGCTGAGCAACCCGGTAAAAAGTTTAAAAAGCGAATAAGCATTTTCCTAACCTAAACGATATCATAAAGCTTGCGGGTTTTATGCAAACAAAAAACACTTTCCCAAACCGGGAAAGTGTTTTGTTTTAGAGTGGTTTTGTATAGGCAGAAATAAAAAATTACGGTTTGAATACGTTGTGGATACCACCTACCCTTTTAAGGGTGCCGCCTGCGCCAAGATATTCCTCAAAGCCAATTAAGTCTTTGTAGGTGATAATGCGGTTTTCGCTATAAGCGTTGAACCTGTCGACAATGCGTTTTTGCCTGTTAAGGGCAAGCACGGCCGATGCGTCGACATTGTACATAGAAAGCGTTACTGAGGCATCTGTAGGGATAGTTTTTCCATTTGCCCAGAAAGAAAGCGTACCCATTTGATCGAAGCCCTTGTTTACATCGCTCCACATACCGATGGTTTGCCCAACTTCCTTGTAGTCTTCTTTTTGCTTGTTGATAACAGGGTCGGCGCCTGGCCCGGCGCACGAAAAGCTTACCGAAACACCCAGCGGCATATTGCGGCTGAATTCGGCAAATATATAGCAATGCGATACTTCGGGAATATTGGCTTCTTTCGAAAGTGTAAGTTGGTAGCGGCGCTCCCAGGTAGGTGTGTTGCCAACTATCATGTTAACATTTCGCCAACCTACGTTCGGCTTTTTGATCCATTCAATAAGTTGATCCCATGACATGTTCATTTGCGGAACCGGCTCGTTCATCCTGGCCACAAGGCAATAGTGATCTGCACCGCTGGGCAATTGTCCCGGTTTCCATTGAAAAGCATATTCGGCTGCCCATTTTGAACCCGGTGCCGCGGTTATCTCCTGAGAAAACTTCTCGATGGTAGCCAGCTGAATCCTGTTATCAGCCCATTGGCTTGGCCACATCACCAGGTTTGATGGTGCATAGTTGAGCTCAAGTGTACCCGTTTTTTGTTCGGTAGCGTTATTATCACCCCTTATATAAATCAGGTTATACTCGTCTTTAAGGATCGCTTTTCCCAGATCTTTCTTCCAATTTTCATCGGTAATAAAAGTACTCGGCGCAACAGCATCTTTTTGGTAAGGAATGATGTCGGGTGAAGTGCACACGTCCGATCCCGGTTGATTAGGATTGGTTTGTGCAAGGTTTTTTCTCATGTAAATTCCCTGGTAATCCATATTGTTTTTTGCTAAAGATTGTTTGTTAATAAGGTTTATAGATCTTGTTTTGAATCAGGCTGTATCTGGGCCAATGCGCTTACAGATTTATAGTTGCGGTTTGGCACGAATATCTGGGAACCATCTGACAGGTATGCCGGGAATTCGGGGAATGCGCCGGTTTTAAGCGTATAGTTCACGTTATAGGTCACGGTATCTATCACCAGCAATTTGGCACCCATGGTATCGGATACCACGAAATTGGCTCCATCTGGCGATACGGCTATACCTGTAAGATAATTTGAATATAAGCTTGGTATCACAATAGTTTTCTGCGCATAAGTTTTGGTGTCGATCACCGAGATAGAGTGCACCTTGCTGGCAACGGTAATTACGGTGCTGCCGTCGGGCAATATGCCTATAGACTGTGATACATCGCCCACGGTGAGGTTTTTATCAACTTTATAACCGGTATTGCTGTAAACTATTGCCGAAACGATGTTTTCCTGTATGACGAAAATTTTCGAGGAATCGGGCATTACGGTTAGGGGCAGTATCGATGCCGATGAGCCCTTGGGCAAGGTTACGGTTGCGGTTATATTTTTGGTAGCCGTATCGATAATAGCTACGCCGTTTGCACCACCGCCTATATCTTTCAGCGAAACATACAGCTCGGTGCCCTTTTTATTGATGCAAAGTCTGTTTGGCGTACCTTGCAGCCCGCTTATGGTAGCAACATCTACGTAGGTAGCGGCATCTTTAAGGTTTAGCGTAACCTGGTTGTCCTTACCCTGTATCACATAGATATATTTATTATCGGGCGTATAAACAACGTCGACAATGCTTAACCCGGCCATTGCCTGCGAAAACAGGTAAGTTTGGGTATCTACCACCTTAACGCCGATATTATCGGCAGGTGCTGAGCTCGATTTCCATACCAGTACCTTTTTATTATCAGCGCTTGGTACCGTGTTGGTAGGCTGAACATCGTTAAATATTACCTCGTTTGCAACCTGGTAAGTTACCAGATTGAGGCTGGTGATGGAGCTGCTGTTGGTTGTAGCCGCTACGAATACCTGGTTTCCGCTTGGTGCTAATGCAAGTGAACCAGGGGCATAATCAATAGCGATCTTTTTCTCGGCCACCATGTATTTGTCGGTATCATTGTCGAGCGCTATCAGGGATACGCCAGAATCGCCGGCATTGGCAACAAATACGTAGTATGATGATGGCGTTATAACAACAGCTCCCGGATTTTTGCCCACTTCCAGCGGGGTCCCGGTTAGTTCGAGCGTTCTTATGGAGATAATGCTTACCGTGCCTGCAGTATTATTGCAAACAAATACCGACTTGTTATCGGGCGAAACCGCTATACCCAACGGACCCAAACCTACCGTTATTGTTTTTACCGGGGTGAATGACCGGTTAGTGCCGCATTGAATAACCGACACGTTAGCGGCGGCATTGTTGGCAACAAAAACGTAGCGGCCGTCGGGGCTGGCGGCTACAGAGCCTTTGCCTTTGCCAACTGTAACCGTAGAAATGATGCTGTAGGTATCGGTTTCGCTTTTCTGTATTACCGTAAGCGTGTTGTCGACAGTGCCTTCTGGATTGCCGGCTACATAAATAAAGTCGTTAGTAGGTGATATAGCGATACTTGCCGGGCGCGAGCCTACATTATCAACCGTTGCGATCACAGAGATCGAAAAAACGCCGCCGGTGTTAATGATCTTTAATACAGATACAGAATTGCTTCCGGCGTTGGCTACATACAGGTATTGACCATCGCTTGATAAAACCATACTACCGGGTTTGCTGCCTACCTGTACAGGGCTGCCCACTACCTGGTAGGTAAGGGTATTGATTGCGTAAACCAAACCAGTATCCGAATTGGCACCGAACACGATATTACCCGACGACGGCATGGCCGCCAGCACCGATACGCTGATATCGCCCAGGCTATAGTTGGTGGTGGTTGTTTTAAATGCCGAAAGCACAATGCTTTTGATCATTGCCGGGTCAACTTCGCCTTTAGGTACCAGCGTTATCATTTGCGGTTGCTTGATAGATAACTCCACGCTGCCAACCGGGTTGAAGGAGAACGGATTTTGCCCGGTTACGCTGCTTACAAGGTTTACGTTATTTTTTGATGATACATTCCACAAGAGGTTGGCTATGGTAGGGAAATTTTTAACATAACTGTTTTGCGGCTGGGCAACAAAAGAATTGATCTTTGGAAGCACCGTAGCGGTTATCGAGCGCGTGGCTATGTTACCCTTATCGCTCGAATATTCGCCATAGGCCATCAGCGTATATTTGGTAGTGTCTTCTACCTCGGTATCCTGGTAAGATGTCACCTTTGTAACATCGATAATGCCGGGATATAAAAGCAGCGTGCCATTGCCCTGGTTAGATGTTTTCCATTGCAGGTTAACGGTTGTTTTACCATTTGGATTAAGGTACGATGGGTTAGGTGTGGCCGTAAATTCAGTAATGGCTACATGAGGCACCTTGTTAAGTACGATGTAATACGACCCATCATTATAACCCGGTACGTTCTGGTATTGAACATACATTAACGTTGAACCAGGTTCGAAACGGGTAACTATTTTATTAATGTTGAATGATACAATGGCGCCAACACCTGTGCCTATAATAGGGGCTTTATTTGGTGGCTGCAGGATCCAGAACGGGTTGTCGGCATCAACGTTTGCCGTTACGCTCCAGGCCGATGCGTTTTCGCCCTGTTTTACTTCAATGTTATCCATTGCCAACGTAGGCGTGGTAAGCGCACCATAACCGGGGGCATGCGGCGCATAAACAAAACTTACGGTGAAGGTAGTGTCTTTACCGGCTTTTACGGTTTTAGGTTTTGTTCCGGGCTTAAAGGCAATGGTAATGTTATTATCAACCTGTCCGTAATCATCGATGGTATTTACGATGTACGGAGTGCTGGTTAATACGCAATCGATAGCCTCGTGCAAGTCTCCAGTACCATCCGGTGCAGCCTGCAGCAGTACTTTAAAGAAAGAAACCTGCGGTAAGTTGCCAAGTGTAGGCGGCGTAACCCGGTAATAGGTAACAGGTAAGTTTACGTTGGGCGCTTCGGGCGGATTTTTAAGTACCAGATTGGCAATGCTGACGCTGATCGTTTCGGCAATGGCAATGGTTTTGTCGGCAGTGGGCGCCATGCAAATTATACTGTTCGCATAACGTTCAAACTGCCAGTCAGTTGCCGTGCAAACGATCTTATTGAAATCTTCTGCCGAAATGTTAAGACTACTGAGATCGAGATAAAGTTCCGACCCGGTTGAGGATGGTGCATCATCGGGCGGCACCAATTGCCCGGTAGTGAATTTGGTATTTTCGGCATTGGTGTTTATGGTAAAAGTCAGCTGGTTAACCGTAGGGTCGTCGGTAATATAAATGGTATTGGCCTGGTCCTTATTATTAATTGCAAAGGACAATTGCGGAAAGGTTTGTGATTGTTCCATATAGTTGTTATTTCAAATTGTGAATGGATTAGGGTTGCAGTTAGTTATTTTTATTCTTTTAAGTTGTTAAAGTAATAAGTGTTGCATCAATGCCATCGTTAAGGCCGGTGATGTTCAGGTAATCGAAATACATCTGGATCTGCCCGCTTTGAGCACTGGTTTGCAGGTTGGCAAGTGTTATGGTGAAACTTTCATCGGGCAGTAACGATACTTCATCCAACGGCGTGGCGGCCCAGTAGTTGCCGTAACGCGGGCTGCTCATGGCCCTGAACTGCCAGCCATCTGCCGATGGCTGAATGGCGGCAACCTTAGGCTGATCAACCAGGGCGCCAAGATGGAAATACAGCAGCGAACCTGTGTTTTGCGTGCCCAATAATGGGAATATGCCCGGAGTAAAGCTGATGGCCGCCGGTTTACGGTTGGTTATCACCAGGTACAGCGTAGTTAATGTGTTGGCAGGAGCGGCAGGCTGATGCTTGTTGTTAAGCAATTCAAACCGCAGCAGTTGCGGATTGAGCCTTAGCCAGCCTTCGCGGATGGTTTGCGGCGTATAGTCGGCAATGGCTTGTCCGCCGGTGTATTTGACATCGGGGTTGATCTCCCATACCGGCTCATTGTCTACTTCGGCTTCCTCCACCCACGACCATTGGTATCCTTCCTCTTCTGGCAGCGGCATATTAAAGCCGGTAACGCCCTTCAATACCGGCGATGTGAGGAAGGTCATTTCGAGGATGCCTAAAGTATCGGCATACAGCTCTGACGGTATGTCGATGGCTTTTGTTGGCAGGATGCCTGTACTGGCATGGATGGTAGCACGCGGATCGAACAACATCAGCACAAATTTTGCATTAGCCTGAGAGTCATAAGGCACCGGCGAATCGAGTTTTGGCGAAACAGTGAGTTCGATGGTGTTTTCAACAGGCTTAATAACGCCTGATGTATTAGTGTCGGGCGCGCCCTGCGTGTAAAAGGTTGAGAAATCAAATGT
The DNA here is from genome assembly GCA_036569325.1 of Mucilaginibacter sp. Lineage (GTDB taxonomy): Bacteria > Bacteroidota > Bacteroidia > Sphingobacteriales > Sphingobacteriaceae > Mucilaginibacter. The sequence continues at coordinate 9,557 of DATCQV010000030.1, forward strand.
ATGCCCGTCATCCTTTTTATCCAGGAAGTAGCCTATTAAACCGTCATTTATCTGCTTCATATCCCCCAGAATAACCGGGAACTGTACATCGGTAAACTTGTTATCGGTGCGGTAATCACCGCTGGTTATGGTTGTCCAGCTTTGGTTCATTGCAGGGCCGCCGTCTACTTCAAGCCGAAGCATGGCTTCAGCAAGGGCAACCGGACGTCCGATCAGTACGGCCAGATCGCTGCTTTGGGCGTAGTTATGCGGATCAATAAAGTTGTGCATGTTATCTATCGCCTTCCAGAACTGAGTAAAAAAGGCCGGACCATTGTTGTACAGCGCCACCGCCATATCGCGCAGATTTGGATTTTGCAGGGCGAACACCTCTTCTATCGGCTGGTTGATGGTGGCGTTGTTGCCCGGGGCCGATTGCCAAAACATGGCAGTTTGGTTGCCATTCATGCCCAATGTGCCCATCGACCGGCCTAACTGGTCGTAGATGAACAGGCTGCCATTCAGGTGGTTCGGTAAAAACCAGCCGCATATTGGGGTCGTAGCCGGGTGTGCGTTCATCTCCTGGATCTCATCGCCAATGGCTGTAAGCCAGCGGAAAAGCAGCCTGGTTGGCTGGGCCATTGCCGGCGGCATATATACCACATTGGGTACTACCGACTCTTTAAACAGTGTGGTAACCTGAAGTGAAGTAATGATCTCGGTTATGTCTACGATCCGTTTTTGTCCGTAAGAATCAACTACAGAAACGTTGAACTCAAGGAAACCTGCACGGATAGGGTTGAAATGCCCATTCGGAACAGGCGATACCTTATTTGCCTTAGCCGACACTTGCGCTACCAACTGCGTAATAGAATAGTATGGGTTTTTTTGAGTTACAGCGATGTTTAGCTGCATGCTTTGTCGCTGCATGGCCAGCAGGCTGTTCAATCCGCTTAAAGGTGCCGAAGCAAATACACCCACCGCCAGCTCGTCGGCAATGATCTGTAATGTTTCGTTGGGATATACAATAAGGTAGTCCTCTAATTGCGTACGGAATGTTTGGGCGGCACTATTGCTTAATACCGCAGAGCTTCTGTACTGCTGCGCCTTGGTAAAATCGATGGTTGATGGATCGAGGGTGCCGGTGTAAACAACCGAGCCTCCATTGTTTTGATCGATATGATAGTTATCGTGGAATAATCCGGGTTTGTAATCGAGCAGTTGGCCGTTAACCTCAGTCGGTTCAAGCGGATAATATTTAACGGTCCATTCGGTAAATACCGGGAACCAGGGGTTAGCGTGCCACCATGTCACCTCGATGCCCGAAGGCACTATGCCTGTAAAGGTGTAAACGGTTTGTTCACCGCCGTACATGGCAATGGTCAGCGCTGCCTCAAGGTCTTTTGCCGTTGTCCCGGTAAGCGATGCTACAAGCTGGCTGTTCAGGAGGAATGACTCCAGTAAAAGCTGGTTGGTTGGGTCGGGGTAGGGTAAATGATTGGGGGAGGGCAGTTGTGCGGAGGCAAATTGGGGGCCTGCAATGGTTACGTTGTTAACTGTTACCTGTGTGATCAGTTGCGCGGTGGTGCGGCATGGCAGGTAGCCATTCTGATCGTAATTTTGTTTTAATGCCTTACTTCGGATAGCGTTGGGCATATTCTCGGGCACCAATAAAACAACGGGCTCATTTGGCTGCCAATAACGTGCAGGTGCCGTTGGCTTCAGTTCAAGCATGGCATCGAACACTTTGATCTGGCTGTTCACCAACTCTTTCTGCGCGGTTAGCTGGTCGTTAAGGGTTTTGTTCGTACTCTGTATTTGCGGCCAAACCTGCCCGAGGTCCTGATAAACTAATTGATATAAGGTGTTTTGAATAGTGGGATCAGTGGTGTTAACCAGCTTGTACCAGTTGGCAAACAGCTGCCATTGAAAACG
>DATCQV010000031.1:0-5153 GCA_036569325.1 Mucilaginibacter sp.
TCTCAACTTCTTTCCATCCGCATATGGCCCGTATTTTATTTTCCAACGTATCGGCAACCACATCTGTCAATACCCTGAAGCGATATTTCGGCGTCCACACAAAATGGTAAACACAATAGTAAAAGCTATGGGATAATTTTCTGTATTTCGTCACAAATACTAAGATAGCGGTTTCTGGCATAGCCTTCACACCTAACCTACCGCCTTAGGCGGTGGTTTTGCTATTATAATAAAGACGCGAAGCATCGCTTCTCTACATTTCCCTGATCAATTACCTCGCCTTCGCAGCCTTAACCGTCCCATTGGCAACTTTATTATCAACCGCCTTCTTCCCATCAATAAACTGCTGAATGCGTTTTGAGAACAGCAGGTAGCAGCCTAAAGCCAGCATAATGCCGCCGTTGGTTACGTAAAAGGTACGGGTATTGAGCCTGAAGATCTGACCGGGTAAAAGAAAAGCCTTCTGTAATACGATCCAGCCTAATAAATTATTCAGCTGCAAAACATAAATTATAACAAAGGCTATAGTGCCGTTTAGCCAAAACCAGCCCCGTTTAAGTGAAATACGCCACGAAATAAGGTAGCCTACAATGGCACCCAGCAACGCTCCCTGGGCTACTACCTTCATATCAAAATTAGTGCGGGGCACATCGTTAATACGCGCCTCAACCGGTAAGTAGATCAGGAATTTAAAATCGTACAGGAACGCCAGCGTTTGGAACCCATAAATAAACAGCCAGAAGGCCACAAAATGGATCACCATTAACTTTACATTAAGTTTGGATAAAAAGCTTTGCATCACAATTGGGTTTATTGCAATAATAATGTTTTGGAAGCAATTTTATGAGCTAAAATTAATTTATCTGTTACCGCCACTTTTCCTAAATTTTATAGCTTTGGGCATGAACTACAAACTGCTACGCTATCTTATTCTCTTTTTATGTCCTGTTACTTTCACTGCAAATGCACAAAAGGCGGCAACAACGCCGGCATTGCCGCTTGCGCAGTTGCAGCAGCAGTTTGTCGACCTGCGCTTCGGGATGTTCATTCATTTTAATATTCCTACCTATATGGACCAGGACTGGCCCGACCCTGACGCTTCGCCCGCTATCTTCAATCCAACCAAACTGAATTGCGACCAGTGGGCTAAGGCAGCAAAATCGGCCAATATGAGCTACGGTTGCTTAACTACCAAGCACCACAGCGGCTTCTGTATCTGGGACACCAAGACCACCGATTATAACGTGATGAACAGCCCGCTGAAAAAGGATGTGGTGCGGGAATTTACAGATGCCTTCAGAAAAAATGGTTTAAAGGTGATGCTGTACTACTCCATACTGGATACGCACCACCGTTTGCGCCCCAATATGATCACCCGCAAGCACATCGAGATGGTGAAGGCGCAGATCACCGAGTTACTGAGCAATTATGGCGAGATTTCGGCGCTGATTATTGATGGTTGGGACGCGCCGTGGTCGAGAATCAGTTATGACGATATTCCGTTCGAGGATATTTATAAACTGGTGAAATCGCTCCAGCCAAACTGCGTACTGATGGACCTGAACGGTGCCAAATACCCCGCCGAAGGCTTGTATTATACCGATATCAAAACTTATGAAATGGGCGCCGGTCAGCGGGTATCGAAAGAAACCAATAACATGCCGGCGCTGGCTTGTTTGCCAATTAACAGCGCCTGGTTCTGGAAAACCACTTTCCCTAATCAGCCGGTAAAAGATCCTGCCAAACTGGTAAACGAAACTATTGTTCCGTTGAACAATGTTGATTGCAATTTTATATTAAACGTTGCGCCTAATCGTGACGGATTGATAGATGACAATGCATTAGCTGCACTAAAAGAAATTGGGAAATTATGGCATAACGAAGGTCCTGAAAAGAAACTGATGGAACTGGATGCGCCGATCATTTCGTCAAACATCGCCAAAAAACAACCTTCGAGTTCAAGCTGGGGCGACGATGATAATATCATGGACCTGGCTAACGACGACGATTTCACCACTTCGTGGGTATCCAACAAAACCGTTAAAAACCCTTGGTATGAAATTGATTTCGACCGCGACAGGGCCTTTAATACCATCAGCATTGCCGAAGAAAAAGTAAACATCAGCAACTATCGTTTGGAATATTTTGCAAACGGACAATGGAAAACATTGTTTAATGGCGTGAACGGCAAACGTGTGAAGGTTCACCGTTTCGACAGGGTGTGGGGCAGCAAGGTGAGGATATGGATAGATAAATCAGACCACCAGGCTTCAATTGCGGAGTTTGGGATTTATGACGAACAGCGTTGAGATCAGTTGGCAGTTTTGAGTAAGCGGTTTACAGTATTGGAAGGCTGTCGCTTCACAGTAAGCAGTAAAATTGGATTTGATAAATAAAGAGGGCGGTACAATCAATCGCTTAAATAAAATGTTAACCAAACAACTTGTTGATAACAGGTATTGCCATTATTGGACTGGTGCGGTCGATATGCTGCGCGGTAGTGAACCTGTTTTGCTTACCGCATACAACAGAAAAGAAACATCTGAACTAAAACATACCAATGGAAAACTCAACAGTAACAGCAACACCAAAACCTGAAGAAAAACCCGGAAAGAAACGAATATTAACAGCCTGCTTATTATGCGGAACATTCCTTTTAGGAACGTTCTTTAATCACCACATTGACCTTTACCTGCGCGATGTAAACTACCTCATTATCTCGGCAGTGGCTATGGTGCTTTTTATATGGATAGTGATCTATTTTATCAAAAGCATCAGGAAAAGCATTAAAAAAAGGAAGCAGCGCAGGCTCAAACCGCACCTGCCCACCCTTATTTATGCACTGACACTGATACTATGCTATATTTTACCAAGCTCTGAAATGCTGGAAAGCCCAACAGTGATCGAGGCCGGCCAAAGGGAAGCGCCGGAGCATCAGGCATCCCTTAAATTGCGCAGGGACAATTCGTTCGAGCTTCATTTCTGGGCGGTGTTTGGATATAATCACTGGTACACCGGCACTTACACCAAACAAGGCGATACGATCATGCTTAATTATAAAGATGATGCACCTAAACAAATAGGCAGCAAACTGGTAAAAAAGAATGGGATGCTGATACCGGCCGATCAACCCGCAAATAATACCCAACAGGCCGTTGATCTGAAAATATACAAAGACGCCGAGTAGTTAAGGCTATTGCGCCCAAACGCGGTTTTCAACAGAGATACGAACGTATAACATAATGGCGTTCAGCACAGTAAAAATGATAGCGGTATAATACAAATGGAACACCAGCGGGATAAAAGCTATCTCGCAAACAACCTCCATATAGTTTGGGTGGTTCAAAAATTTGTATGGACCGCGCTTTACCGGGTAAACGCCGGGTATGCGATAAATTTTGGTATTCCAGTATTTTCCAAGCGACGACAGCGCCCAGAACTTGAATGATAGTACCGCCAAAAATATCGCCAGGAAAACCCAGCTGATAGATGTTCCGCCACGCAGGTTGTATTCGGCTATGATGGAAACAATGAACAGCGTGTGCATAGCAATCATAAAAGGATAATGCTCCTGCCCGTATTGCACGGCACCTTGCGACAGCAGCCATTTTTCATTCCGCCGGGCAATGAGCAGTTCGGATAACCGTTGAGTGATGAGGAAGAATATGAAGAGGATGAAGTACATTTTTTAGTTGATTGGTTGAATAAGTTGATTAAGTTAGATTAGGTTAGATTGAATTGATTAAAATAGGAAAAGTTAACCAGCTGATAACTTAATCAACTCAAATCCACCTGACCAACCATTAACCACACCTCAGCAACACCATCTCGCTCGAAAACCCGGGCCCCATCGAAAGCATGAGGCCATAGCCCGGCTTGAAGCCTTCGCGCATAAATTGCTCCAGAACATATAAAACCGTAGCACTCGACATGTTGCCATAGTTGTTCATCACCTCGCGGGTTTTTTGCAGGAAATCGCCTTCAACAGCCAGTGTATCCTGGTAGGCGTCCAGTACTTTTTTGCCGCCCGGATGGAAGATAAAGTTTTTAATATCGGCAAGCGCAAGGTTGTGTTTTGACAGGAACTCATTGATATCATTGCCGATATGCTCATGGATAAATGCCGGGATATCCTTCGAAAAAAGCACCTTAAATCCTGTGTCCTGGAAGTCCCAGCCCATTACTTCAAGCGAATCGTAATACAGCTTACTTGACGAATCAATATAACTAACCGGGCTTTCATCGCGATGATTATCGCCCTTAATGATACAGGCGGCAATCCCGTCAGAAAATAAACTGGAACCTATGAAATTACTTTTGCTGTAATCGCTTTTGATCAGGGTAAGGGAACACAGTTCAACGGCGATCAACAGCACAACCGCGTCAGGGTTAGCGAGCGCTGCCGTGTTGGCCTTGGCCATGCCCGATACCCCTCCCCCGCAGCCCAGCCCCCACAAGGGCGAGCGTTTAACATGCGGATTAAGCCTCATTTTGTTGATGATCATGCCATCGAGGCTCGGCGTGGCAAGGCCTGTGGTGGATACAAAGAAAATATCAGTGATGTCGTTTTTATCGATGCCCGCCTTAGCAATACACTCTTCCGCCGCCTGGATGGAATAATCTAATGATAATTGGATATACTCGTTGTTACGTTCCTCAAAAGTGTTCGTTTTGGAGTAAAAAGAGAGCGGTTTGCAAAAGTTGCGGTATTTAATTTCCGTATTATCAAAAGCAAAGATCAAACGGTTAGCCTCGGGAAAATTCTCCGAAAACATTTCCAGTGCGTGTTCTTTGGCTTCATTTTGATCAATTCTGTATGGTAGGTCTACCTTTGCTGCTGCTGCTATAAAGGGCATATTTGTTTATTTATAATTATAATAACTACGCATCTAATAATATGCCAGTTGCCTAAATAGTGTAAAAAATAAATCAGGAAAGAGGGATCATGTGCCGGTTACAAGTTGCCGATGGTATACCCCACCGTAAAGCCCGCATAACTGAAATTAGCGCCAATGACATTATAGGCAGCCATCAATTTAACGTGACCAATCTCCAGTCCCGCCCTGCCCAAAAAGCCAAGTTTGATGGCGCCATATTCCGAATAATAAAGATCGCTATCATCATATTCCGTATCGAGGAAAACATAGTGGCGG
>DATCQV010000032.1:0-9786 GCA_036569325.1 Mucilaginibacter sp.
CGGATAAAGAACTATGTAAAATATCAGGAAACAGAAGAGCGGAAAGAAGACGGCACAACTGATTTAAAATTATTCTGACAAACACCCCTTTCAGGGGTTAGTATAAAGCCCCCACCTTAGGTGGGGGTTGTTTACTCCCAAAAAACATGAAAAAGCCAGCAAAACCCAACCAGCACTGTATTTTCGCTATCTACGCCGAAGACAAAAAAGGCCTTATCGGCCAGATCATGATCTATTTTAACCGCAGCAGCTACGCCGTGGAGAGCCTTAACGTGTCGCGCACAGACATCAGCGACCTGGTGCTGATAACCATCGAAGCAATTTTGCCACAGGCAGCGCTCGGGCCCTTTACCGAAAAGTTGAAAAAGATAGTGGAGGTTTACGCCGTAAATTGCTACCCGGCGGGGGAGGGTTTAAAGAAAACAGGTTTCTACCGTCTCTCTGTCAACGCATTGGATCAAAAACTGTGGGCCTTAATGTCCAAATACGGTGCCGTGCTAAGCAGCATGGGCGATCAGAGCCTGGTGATCAGTAAGACCGGAAACGACAAAGACCTCGCCGATCTTTATGCCGCCCTGGAAGGACCTCACTTATTGGGTTTCTGTAAAAGCGGCCTCATCGTTGAGGAAAGCCTGATGCCTTTTGAAGAACTGACATTTTTATATGCCGACCAAAAGTTGGCGTAAAGATACGTGTTAATCTTGCTGTTAATTTTTAGTTTTGCGTGTCATGACCAAAAAGAGATCGAATACATCTTCCGGAGAATCCGCACCTGTCCGGCGAAAGAGTCGTACAACTAATGCTGAAAATCCCGTGTCAACGCCGAAGCCTGCCAAAAACAAAAAGCCGCGGGCCGCAGCCAAGCCAAAGGAGCAGCCAACAGATCAAACATCTGTCGCCGAAACCGAAACCATAGCACCATTAGCCGAACAAATCATGGAAGTACACCACCATCCCGATATAGAACATAAGCCCAGGCATTTTAAGGAATACCTGCTGGAAGGATTCATGATATTTATTGCTGTGATGATGGGTTTTATCGCTGAGAATATCCGCGAAGCGATCAATAACCACGAACATGTACAGCAGCTTACTTCGCAATTGATGATCGACCTGCGTGCTGATATCGACCAACTAAACAATGCTGATAACGGAGAAACACAAATTGTGAAGGCTAATGATTCGCTTTTCAATATGCTAAGTCTGCCGCTGAAAACCATTGACATGAAAAAGGTGCAGATGCTGGCCGCCAGATCGCACAGTTTGTGGCTTTTTCATCAATCAACCGGGGCTGTCAACGCGATCAAAAATGAGCTGCACCTCGAGCAGTTTTCTAATTCAAAGATCATCAGTTATATCTCAGCATACGAAACTCACATAGCGCTGTTGCACATTACACAGGATATTGCCCTGCAGTACCAGCGCAACATGCTCGAGCCGTTCTTACGTGCGCATTTCACTGCTGACAATTTGTACGCATCTTTCAATAAAGGAAAAGGCCTCACCGCCTTAACCCGGAACCTGACCGATAGCGACCTGGAACAACTTCGCACCGATCTCGTGCTCATCAGGATCAATAGCAACGAACTGATCACAAAAAACCGGGCGGCAAAAGCGGATGCGGAGAACCTCATAAAATATGTAACCGACCATTTTCATCCGGATGCCGCGGATTAGTCTCCATTAACTCTGTGTCTTATCAGCGCTTTACGTGATTTAAAAATAACCGCAATTATGTTAACACAAAGGCAGCCGAAGATCAGCTGCCTTTTTCGTTTGAAGTGGTTACTCCCTATTTCCCCACAACAATTACATGGAAAGTTCCCGGAACCTGCTTCGGACGCCCCCCTGCCGGATTTGGTTCTGTCTTAGCAGCAGGCAGGTACAAGCGATGTGTAATAGGATCGAGTCCGATGGTACGGGCACTTGGCTCGGTCGGGATGTTTTCAACAAACTCGAATTTATCTTTATTGATCTCCCTGACTACGGAAATATTCCCGCCGCCATTTGATGCATAGGCAAGCTTCCATTCGTTGTCGAAAGCAACACCGTCGGTATCGCCGATTGGGAACTTCGCAATCGTTTTGCCATTGGCCGCATCCATTACTACCATGGTTTTCGAATCACCGCAGCCGATGAATAAACGATTGGTTACCCTGTCGATATCCAGTCCAGATGGCGCTTCGCCGCCATCTATTTTGTAGCACGCAATTTCTTTATAGGTAGTGGCGTCAAAAACGACAACTACGCTGGTGCCTTCGCCGTTCACAAATATTTTTCCTTTACCATCTGATACGGCTGTTTCCGGTTTGTCGCCCAAAGGTACAGTGGCCACCACCTTCCCGGTAGCCGGATCGAGTACCGTTGCATCTTTGCTGCGACCGTTGCAGGTGATGATCTTTTTCGAGAAGTCATCGTAAAATATGGCGTCCGGATTGGTACCTACGGGTATCCGGTCCAGTTCTTTTAATGTTTTCAGGTCGAACACCACTACCGCATTCGCACGTCCTGCGCTGATGTAGCCCTTACCGAGTGATTTTACCAGCGCAATGCCATGAACTCCCGGCGTATTCGGCACATAACCCACTGAGTCGCCGGTAACCGAATTCAAAACGTTAACCTGGCTGCCGTGCGACACATAGAGCCTTTTGCCGGCACCATCGGCAGTGATGTAATCCCAGCCGCCCGAACTGGCAATTTTGTAACTGTTTATAACTTTTAACCCTGTTTTCTGCTGCGCCATAACAGGGGCAAACGGCAATAAAAGCAATAAAATGAATGCGAACCTTTTCATGTGAAGTTTATATTTTAAGCTAATTACAAATTAAACCTGTTTAAATTCTGGAATGATGATCGTGGCTGTAAAATTATTTTAGGGCTCAATCGTCTAACCAAATATGGTACAACACATAGCATATTTTACAGCCCTGTTGCTACTCATGCTGGTAACAGGCGTTTTCTGGGGACCATGGTTTGCGCTGAGCAGATCCATGAAGGTATTTAGCGCCGCTGAATTTATGCACATCGCCAAAACACTGGCCGAAAACCTCGCCAAACCGATGCGCATAATGCTGCCACTAACTATTGTTTTTATGGTGATAGTTGTCTGGCTTTATCCCCCAAATAATAGTATCGGGTTTTATTTAAGCACGGTGGGATTGATATTAATTTTCATCGCCTTGCTGGTCACAATAATTGTTGAAGTGCCGATAGTTAAACAGATCATTCAATGGACCGACGCGACCATTCCCGGTCACTGGCCGGCGGTTAGAGATAAATGGGTAAAGTTTCATTTGATAAGAGTATTGGCATCGATCACAAGTTTCGCAGCTTTTTTAGCCTCAATTTTATTTAAAAATTGAATTAACGGATAATCAAACTAATCCGCAGCACCACCGGCGTGTTGCCAAATGCCGGGCCGCCCCAATCAGTTTCGTCGCCATTTAATATACGTTGAGATTTGAATGTGCCATTGTGGTATTGCCCTTCCTCAACCTTTAAATATTGCCAGGCCTTGCCGGAGTTTGCACCTGAAGGCTTAAAGTTTATCCGGCAGTTTGTGCCGATAACTATAAATTTATCATGATCTGTTTGGACAATCATTATTTTGCCAATCGGTTTAGTGTTGGCGTTCAGCGGATTCCTGCCTCCTGTGCCGAATAATACGACAGCCTGCCACGCTCCAAGATCGATGGTTTGCGGAGCATGATCCTCATGTTCAACAACAGCCTTTATTTTACCCTGGAATCCCCAGTCCGCCAATTGTGCGGCCATCGGCGCGAGTATTTCATACTCATTACCGAATGCAGCCAAACGTTCGGGAACTTCTGTATTCGGATCATCCGCTTTAATATGATCGATACCGAACGGCGAAAACCCGATACCGCCATTTGCTATAACAGGGTAGATATATTTTGCATTCTCTGTAGTTAAGCCGGCCTCGGGAACAAACAGCGGGTTGTCTGCCCGGTTATACAGTCCGATCACTTTTAAAACCCGTTCGCTGCCGTCGAGATAAATATCGGGCGCAAGCAGGTCAACCGCCGGTGCTGCGGCCTTCCATATCGGGATAACGTTATCCGTAGGGCCGCCGCTTTCATAACTATTAGCATGCGGATTGGTCAGTGGATTACGCAGGGCGGCGTTAACATATAGCGGTAGCGTATATTCGGCCTTTCCCGCAGCGGCCACCTTGCCGATAAAACTGCTGATAGACCATGCCTGGAAATACTCATCCGCACGGTCGCCAAATACCTGCTGCCATGAACCGCCGCTTACTACCGGCACATCCAGCGCTTTGAGCACTTCAGGTTTTAATAGGTCAGCAGGAACTTGCTGCTGAAACAACCGCTCACCTATTGCCGAATAATCCCGCACGCTATCCCACGAGCCCGGTTCATTTTCTACCTGCACCATAATAACGGTATGCAGCATGTCTGCCTTTTTTAAATAGCGCATCACCGCCGCAAAAGCTGTGCGATCAGCCTCGAGTGTTGCTTCGGAATGCGGCGATGGCGAGTCGATTAGTTTGTTATTCTGTCCGCTGATGTTGGGGTATTTGGCCGCATCGCGTTTCATCCATTCGGGCATGTAATGATTGCTGCCGTTCTTCCATGTTGCAAACCATAGCAGCACCAGGCGCACGTTATGGTGGCGGGCCTGGGTAAGCAAGGTATCGATCAATGAAAAATTGAATACCCCGCGCTGCGGCTCTATCTGTTCCCAGTAAATGGGTATCTCCAGCGTATTGGCGTGCATTTGTTTAATGGCCGTCCAGACGTTTGGCAGCATTGCAGGCCAGCCGCTTGAATTATGTGCCTGCCCGCCTAAGATCAGGAACGGCTTTCCATTCACGAGTAAGGTATGGCGCCCGTCTTTTTCCATGATCTTTGGAAGCGGGCTTGCCTGCTGGGCGTAGGCGCTTATGGTAAGGACAAGAAATATTAAAATGCAGCTGTAAAATTTTTTCATGTGACCGGTGCTATTCGTTCAGCCAAATTAAAGGTATTTATAAACGAAGCGATAACCCGGTTGTTAAAGAATATGGCAATATTGTTTAGTTCTGAAAAACTTATAGTTTCTTTTCCAGTTCTCCTTCAATTTCAGTACACGGCCGTTTCAACTGCTATAAAACATTCAACAAGATATGTGATGATATCAATGACTGAAACGCATAGCGCACTATGAGGGCGTAAATTTACTTAAGTCATAAATATTTAATGATTTTTCAATTGTTTCAACTTTACCCACCATCATCTTAAATCCATCCTTGCCGAATAATCTTTGTTCGTTCTTTTCAAATTCTTCGCCCAGGGAATCATATTCATGAGTGGAAACAATTTTTCTGAAGGTAGGAAACAAAACGGTATCTTCCCTCGCTTCATGCGGACGATACATTACATTAAAGGCTGTCAGCGCTGCGACCAGCTTTTGTTTTTCGATATCGGTCATTGCAGAAACCCGGGTAAGTCCAGCTATCTGATCCGTTAGCCGGCGGCCTGCCTGATGCTGTTGCAACAACGTTTGCACCAGATCGGTCAAGATACCGGCTTTCCGGAAACGGGGAAACAAATAATTTTCTTCCTGCTTCTCGTGATAGTCCTCAACAAATGTCCGGATAATCCCGGCTGCACCAGATAAGGCTTCCATCTGAAAAGGCTCTTTATTTAAAAGATGTATCCTGCAAGTGTCATAAATCAGAAGAACACGATTCAATAAACCGTGCTCTTGCATTAAGTCTTCAGGAGGAGAAACCTTTTGATCTTCATCATTGTCCCCGCATCCGGATAAAACAGATATACCGGCAATGCCTGTTAAAGCTGCGAACCCTATACCGCAGCCGATAAAATTACGGCGGCTATTGTTGTTATCCTGATTATTCATGAGATAATATTTTATTTAAACGATATGAGTTTGCTCTGAGATTAAAAGGTAGAAAAATCCCCGGCATAATATTACTACCTAATTAGTACTGATATAATACTATAATGTTTTGTTTTTTTATTGGAATGGTACATTTAGTTAATGACGGCAGTCATGATCGATCTCGCTGGCAAAATGAGCCGGCCGTCAACCGACTGAACAGGCAATGGCTTCATGTTCAGATCATCCCCGTCGGCAGTAAGGTAGCGTGTTACGGTTCGATACTTTTTTCCGGAATTTTTTATATCAAGTTTTACCGTAGCTTTTTGGGTGTCATAGTTGATGGCTACCATCACCAGTTCATTCTTTTTGCCGGTGTAAGCGGTAATCATTAAATTTTGGTTCTTCAAACCGTTGTTATTGCTTACGCCGGTGATGATGCGCTTCATTCCAGGACGTACAAAGCGGCTGTAACTACCCAATGCCCAAAGATTTTTGGTTACGGTGAACTCGCCGTCCTTAAACTCCGGCGAGGCTGCTTTGAGCGCAATCAGGTAGTAACGGGTATCAAAGGTGGCGCTGCCCGGCTCGTAAGAATTCCAGAACTGCCAGGCCGTGGCATTGCCCGTGCTCAGATCGGTATGTATTACTTTGGCTAAAAACAAGGCACAATCCATAGCGCTTCGTTTGCCGGTAGTTCCATCTTTGTAACCATTGGCCAGCATGGAATATTCGGTTTGCCAGAAATCAATGTTGTATTTCTTCACCGTGTCAGCTAATCGGGTACGGGTTACCATAAGGGTGCTATCATTCGATTCTGTAAAATAACTATGTCCGCCTATCAGTTTCGGCACGTGCCCAAATCCACCCAGGTAAAACGGACTTGCCGTACTAAAAAAATCCTGGATTTGATGGGAGCTTTTAGTTTGCCCGCCATATAAATAGCTAAGCATACCTGCTTCGGTTACCAGTATCTTACTTTTTAGCTGCGCAGCATCCAATGCTGCGTTCAGTGAGTTTACCACATGATAGATCTCATCATTTTGCCATGCCGAACCTTCCTGATCTGCTTTTTTATCCGCATGCGACCAATCCCACTGCGGTTCATTTACCGGGCTGATATAGTTAAAATGAAGGCCTTCCTTATCAAAGTGCTTTAATACCTCAGCTAAAAAATGGGTGTAGGCATCGTAAGCGTTTTCCTTCAGGTTCGATTTAAAATCCTTTTCAGTTTTAAATCCCAACCCGTTCTTGGTGAATAGCACTGGCGGCGAATTAGAGAAGGCGATCAGGTTTTCCACGCCATAATCATGCGCTTTTTGAAGAAAGAAACGGTAGCCGGCTTGTTTATCCCAATCATAGGTACCATCGGGGCTCAAAAAACATTCCGTCCGCTTTCTGAAATCTTTGATCCCGCTGCTGTCGCCTTGTTCAAAGGTACCGGCGCCGATGTTGAATCGCCAGGCTGATAAACCGATACCCATCGGCTGCCCGCTCTTGTCGAATTTTTTACTGAAAAGCAGTTCGGCGATACGATCCTTTTTTTCGGCAGGCCAATATTTGCCGATGCCTTCCGAAAACCAGCAGCCCGATGCGCCGAAATTATCAATGGTTTGCGCTGTTTTATTAAGATCGATGGTCACCGTGTACAAAGTGCCGGTAACGGATTGCCCGTTTGCGCGAACTATAATGGCGCCTGTCAATAAAATGGTGCAGATGTATTTGATCATGCGGTATCAATTTTGCGGCTAATATCCATTATTACATTTAAATGCACAGGGGGATAATTCGTAAAATAAGGTGCATAAAAAAAGACGTTCAATAAAAACGTCTTATAATTTCGCTTATTAAAGCCTTATGTTTTAATACCAACAATTGGTAGCGTCTATGCCACGTTACCGTCAAAAGCCCGCTGTATAGTAGCAATATCGATCTTCGTCATTGGCATAAAGGCCGCAACTACGCGTTCCACCTGCTCCGGCGTTCCGCTTCTCATCGCGTTCAACATCGCTGTCGACGCAACTTGCCACGATACGCCGAACTTATCTTTCAACCAGCCGCACTGTCCGGTCTTCCCATCAACTGAAAAGGCGTCCCACAGGTAATCGATCTCCTCCTGCGTTTCGCAGGGGACCAGTAACGACGCCGCATCGTTAAAAGCAAAACCGTGCGGATGTGCGCTATCCATTGCAGCAAACCAGGTGCCGTCGGCATAAAAATCGGCGAACATGGTGGTTCCTTCTTTGTCCGGCTCCCGGCCTGCCGGGTAAGGCATGCTGTTGCCCCGTTTGCCGTCTTTAAATATTTTAGTGTAGAAGTTGATCGCTTCATCGGCCCTGCCCACAACCTCGCCGGTAAACATCATAGAAGGCACAATAACCGGCCGCTCTTCTCCGGCCGGATTGGTCAGGATCAATTGCCACGACAACCCGTACTTATCGGCCACCCATCCGTAGCGTTCGCTGAAAGGGTATCTGTCCAGCGGCATCATCACCATGCCGCCCTCGGTTAATTTGGCCCACACTTCGTCGATGCGTTTGGCGGCGTCGGCGTCGCGCGAGGGATCGAAATTGATCATAAACGAAATAGCAGGCGTAAATTTCAATGCCGACTCCGCACTGATTCCCATAAACGGCTGCCCGGCAACGGTAAACTCGGCAATATGGCATTCGCCCGAGCCCATTCCAAATTTGCTTTTGCTGTCAACAGCAGAGCCAGGTAACAAACTGGTGTAAAATTCGGCGGCTTCATAAGCCTTATCCTTCCCGAACCAAAGGTGAGGTCTGATCGGTAACATAGGTAAATATTTTGGTTTGTTGTAAAGGTAACGGTTTGGGGCAGCTTCTGTTTAAAGAAATACAAATTGATAGGGCAGATGTGAATAGCCGAAAATTAATTTTTAATAAAATTGCATTAAATTAAAAGCAATATCTAACTTTAATAAGTCGGCGGCAGCGATGACATTAAGCTTCGGCGCTCATAAATCTAACCTTATCCCAATGGCAATAAATATCGACATCATTATATTAAGCTACGGCAAAAACACCGCCCTCCAGCAAATGACACGAGACGGCATTGCAAGTTTGCTTGCCTCAGAAGATCCCCAAACTATAAAATTTAACGTTTTGGTGATCGAGTCGGAGCGATCGCTCGAACCTTATCAATACCCCGATACCGTTACCTTGTATCCAAAAACGAGCTTTGGGTACAACAAATTTATGAACATGGGCGTGAAGGCAACCCACAATCCTTATGTATGCCTTTGCAATAACGATCTTATTTTCCATAAAAACTGGGCAAGCGAGATCCTTAAAGAAATGGACAAAGACCCAACACTACTAAGCGCCTCCACTTACGATGATAACTTTCACCAGGACGAAGGCTTGCCAAAGTTTCAGCCGCCGCTTGAGGGCTATATGGATGTGTTGAGCCCATGGTGCATTTTCTTAAAACGGGAGATATTCGATATTATAGGGCCTTTGGATGAGCGCCTTATATTCTGGTATTTCGACGACGATTACTGCCAGACCATTATCAAACATAACGTAAAAAACTGCCTGATCTCTTCATCTTTTGTAACGCACCTGGGCAGCGTGTCGCTAAAAACAGTTGATAAGACCGAAAATAAAAAGCTGACCAAATTCCCCGAGTTTTATTACCGGTATAAATGGGAACACAGATCATACATGAAATATATAATGCAGGTGCTGAAATTTAAACTGAAGATGGCCGTGGGAGCAGAATAGTTATGCAGAAATGCAAAAAAATAAGAATTGCGTAAAGGTTAATTTTTGTTTCGGTAGTTTCTTTATTATATTGCCATATATAAACCTATATCATTTAATAGCGGGTTGTTTGTCCGGCTGCCAAACGGGTAACAGCAAAAATTACCAGTAATTTGAAAAGATTTCCATTTTATCAGCA
>DATCQV010000033.1:0-3427 GCA_036569325.1 Mucilaginibacter sp.
GACAAAGAGCTGATAACAAGGTTCAATAAGCTGGTGATCCCCCCGGCTTATACCAACGTTTGGATTTCGCCTTACGACAACGGTCACCTGCAATTTACCGGTACCGATGCCGCCGGCCGCAAACAATACCGTTATCACCCCGACTGGAACAAGATCCGCAATCAATCCAAATATCACCGCCTGCAGGCCTTTGCTGATCACCTGCCCGCAATTCGCCGCCAGGTTGATAAAGATCTTGCCCGTCCGCATCTGGATCATGATAAGATCGTGGCTTTGATTGTCCGCTTAATGGAACTCACCAGCATCAGGGTAGGGAATGAGTCGTATAAAAAATTGTATGGATCATTCGGCCTCACCACATTAATGAACCGCCATGTAAAGATCGAAGGTTCAACCATCAACTTTGAATTTAAGGGGAAGAAAGGCGTTTATCACAAGGTAGCCCTGCAAAGCCGCAAACTATCACGGTTGGTAAAGCAATGCCGCGAAATACCGGGCAAGGAACTTTTTCAATATTATAACGCCGACGGGCACCGCTGTACCGTAGGTTCAGGCGATGTAAATACCTATTTAAAAGAAATAACAGGCGAAGATTTTACCGCCAAAGATTTCCGTACCTGGGCAGGCAGCGTAAGCGCCTTGTATGCCTTTAAGCAGGCCGGTGAATTTGAAACCGTTACCGAATGCCGCAAAAAGATCGTCAGCGTTTTGGATGAGGTGGCCTTAAACCTGGGTAACACCCGTACGGTTTGTAAAAAATACTATGTGCATCCTACTGTGATCAAAAGCTACGAGGAAGGCGCAATTTTTAAATATATTAAGGACCTCGACGAGGAAAAAGATGTCAATTCTACCGAACTTAACATCGCTGAAAAAGCATTATTAAACATCCTCGAACACGAAAAACTCGCCGAAGCGAGTTGATCTGTTGGTTGGTTAGTTTGATTAAGTTGATTGGTGGATTGAGTTGGATTAGGTTAAATAAGTTAGATTGAGTTGATTCAGCTTATTGACCGATAACTATTAACTGACCTCTTGGTTATCGAAATTTAAAACCCAATCAACTTAATCTAAGTAAATCAACTACTTAACTTAATCCAACTTAATCCAACTCAATCAACCACTCACTTCTTAGCTTTCTTGGTTACAATAAACACGATACCATTCCTGGCCGAATCGCCGTAAAGCTCTTTGGTTTCTTCATCGTTTTTAAATACAACCTTATCGATGTCGAAAGCCGATATTTTTTTCAGATCGCTGTGCGTTGATGTTTTGCCGTTGATGACGATGAGTTTATCGTCAATATGGTCGAGGCTGAATTTTGATGATTGAGACGATGCCCATGTCATCACACGCGGAGAATTATTTGTGCCGGCTGCAGTGTACAACTGCAAAGCCATCGGTTTTTTCACCACCGCACCCGAGTCATTTACCGAGTAACTGTAGGTTGTAAAATTGTGACTTTTTAAAGAATCGGCTTTGAAACGCACTGCGTTTAATTTACCTGATAACACATACGTTCTGCTTGACGAAGTACCGTTTTTGCTGCCGCTGCCCACCACATAAACTTCCGAATCATCGGGGGTTCTGTATGAAATATTAGCCATTTTGTCAATAGCGCGGGCTGTGTAATTCCTGGTTCCTGCAGCATCGCGCAGTTTTTCCTCAAATGCTCTTCCGGTCTCATCGTTAGTATTAAAAAATATTACGCCATGTTTACCATCAAGGCCGGGTACTATCTTTCTGAACTTTTCAACAGATGACCCTGAAACCGCATTTACACTCGAAATACTCTTTTCATCCAGCTTTTGAATATCGGCTTTAGTCGCCCTTACGCCGTTTATCATATAGATCACCGAGTCGGAACCGGTAATACTGGCAAAGAAACCACCTTTTCTGATAGTATCTGTCTTCGCGATGGTTTTTTGCACAAAGTCGATCTTTGCCGTTTCAGAAGCATTAGTATTTTTATTGGCAATTGGCTTTGCCGCCGGCTTTTCGGCCGTTTTTGCGGTCAAAGCCGAAAATGCTTTAACTATAGGGCCGTTCTTTTTTACAAGGGCTGCCTTTGATATACTGAATATCAGCAGCAATGCCACAACGGCCGGAACTAAGAACGCATAGCGTGTTAGTTTGAATTTTGAAGATCTTTTAGCGTTCATCATGATGATGCGTTTTTTAATAGTTGAAATGTTAAAATGGTTCACTATGCCTTGCGGCGCTGCGGAAAAACTAACATTCACCAGGCTGTATTGGTATTCCTTGCTGTCGGTGCCATTTTTCAGGATCTTGCGGTCGGTTATAAACTCTATGTTTTCGCGTACGGCCTTTTTCATCAGCCAGATCCCGGGGTTAAACCAGTAGAAAACGGTGCTCAGCTCGGCCAGCAGAATATCCATTGTATGCAATTCGTTCACATGCACCTGTTCATGCTGCAGTATCGACCTCAGGTCGCCCGGTTCATGTTTCGACGGATTGATGAAAATGCTTTTCCAGAAAGAAAAAGGTCCGCTGTCGCCGGTGATGATCCTTACATCATGGTCATGGATCCTGCCCGCTGTCGAACTCCTGTACAGCTTATACAACGAAAAGAATTGTACCAGCAGCCTTAGTGCGAAGAGGATCACACCCGCCCACAAAACGATTTCGGCATACTGCCAGTAATCGGGCTTGCTGATCGGCTTCACCAGCGCACTGGCCGGCGCCTGCCATATCAGCACCACATCCTGTACCGGCCTGGCTATTTGCTGGTGTCGCTCTAAAAATCCTGAAAGATTTATTTTAGGATAGATAGACGCGAACAAAATAGCACCCATCAAATAAATGCGGTTCAGCGTATAGAAAGTAAGATGCCTCAGCACCAGGTAATAGCCGGCACAAAATAGCAGCAGGGCTACATTCACTTTCAGCAGGAAAACAAATAAGGCTGGCATGGCTCTCAGGATTTAGGGTTTTCGATAAGTTTAATGATCTCCTTCAGTTCATTAGCGCTGATCTTTTTTTCATTAGCGAAAAAAGTAACCAGGTTTTTGTATGAATTTTCAAAGTAATCGCTCACAAAGCCGCTCATAAACTTCTTTTTATAGTCTTCCTCCAAAATGGCGGGAGCGTAGCGGAATGAGTTGCCCATTTTTTCGCTCTTTACAAATCCCTTGCGTTCCAGGTTTTTTACGGTGGATGCCAGGGTGGTATAAGGCGGTTTTGGTTCTTCCAGCTGATCAAGGAAATCCTTTATAAAACCCACGCCGGTTTGCCACACGGCCTGCATTGCTTCCTCTTCTTGTTTCGATAGTTTTTCCATGATATTACGATTGATTCGTAAACTTACGATTTTTTCGTAAATGCAAATAAATTTTTTTACTTTTTAGCGTTGCGGGTATAAATATAAACCACACCCTTTTTGGCTTTGTCGCCATACTTGCGGCGG
>DATCQV010000034.1:0-6915 GCA_036569325.1 Mucilaginibacter sp.
GCAGCCACCCATATCCGGAGTTCACTGGGAAACATCCGTGGTAAAAATGATAAGATAGATGCCATTCGTATCGCAGGCTATGCGTATGACAGGCAGCATAAACTAAGTTTATGGCAGCCCAAACGTGAGGTGGTACAAGAACTATCCCATCTTGCAGCTACGCGTTCACGATTAATCTCAGTTAAAAAGCAGCTCAAAGTGCCGCTTAAAGAACATGCTGCTTTCAGTACTAAGAAGACGGGCAGGCAAAACCTGCAGGTTTACAAAAGAATACCTCTTCCCTCTTTATGCGCAGTATAGAGAGGGTGGCCGAGCGCAGCAATGGCCGGGTAAATCTTCGCCGCGCGACGGGGCGACATGCCCATTAAGCAAATGTTAATAAGTTAAAACATTACGTTAACGAATTAAAAGCGCAAACGTTATTTTTGCCGCATAGACGTGTTTTGCCTCCTGCAGAACCGTCTCCCTTTTCCCTTAATTTAAAAATTGGTGTTTTAAATGGCAGAAGCTGTTAATTATAGTGATGATAGTATCCGTTCGCTGGATTGGAAAGAGCATATCCGCTTACGGCCGGGGATGTACATCGGTAAGCTGGGCGACGGCTCGGCGTATGACGATGGCGTGTATGTTTTGCTGAAAGAGATCGTAGATAACTCTATCGATGAGTTTGTGATGGGTGCCGGTAAAACCATCGACATTAACATGGGGGATCATAAGGTGTCCGTGCGCGATTACGGTCGTGGGATACCTTTGGGTAAGGTGATCGATTGCGTATCGAAGATCAATACCGGCGGCAAGTACGACAGCAAGGCCTTCCAGAAATCCGTAGGTTTGAACGGTGTGGGTACCAAGGCGGTGAACGCTTTATCGAACGCCTTTACCGTGCAATCGTACCGCGACGGCCGCACTAAACTGGCCGAATTTGCCAAAGGCGAACTGATCCGCGACGAGGCGGAGAAAGATACCACGCAGCGCAACGGTACCGCCATCAACTTTATGCCCGACGATTCCATCTTCCGGAACTACCATTTCAGGCCTGAATTTGTAGAGAACATGATCTGGAACTATGTGTTCCTAAACTCGGGTCTCACCATCAACTTTAACAACCAGAAATATTATTCTGAGCGCGGTTTGTACGATCTGCTCAATAAAAATGCCGACGTGGAGAACCTGCGTTACCCGATCATCCACCTCAAAGGCGAGGATATTGAGATTGCGATGACGCATGGGCAGCAATATGGCGAGGAATATTATTCGTTTGTGAACGGTCAGCATACCACGCAGGGCGGTACGCACCAGGCGGCATTCCGCGAGGCTGTGGTAAGCACTATACGCGATTTTTACAAGAAGCCTTTCGAAGCCTCAGACATTCGCGCATCAATTGTAGCGGCAATTGCCGTTAAGGTACAGGAGCCTGTGTTCGAGTCGCAAACCAAGACCAAGTTAGGTTCGCAGAACGTGGGGCCCGAGGGCCCGTCGGTTCGTACCTTTGTGGGCGATTTCGTCAAGCGCGAACTGGATAACTACCTGCATAAAAACAAGGCAGTTGCCGATGCGCTGGAAAAACGGATCCTACAGTCGGAACGCGAGCGCAAGGATATTGCAGGCATAAAAAAGCTGGCTAACGAACGCGCAAAAAAAGCATCGCTCCACAACCGTAAATTACGCGATTGTAAGATACACTTCGACGAAAACCACGAGCGCAAGCAGGAAACCACCTTATTCATCACCGAGGGTGACTCGGCCAGCGGATCGATCACCAAATCGCGCGATGTGATGACCCAGGCGGTGTTCAGTTTGAAGGGTAAGCCACTAAATTGCTTCGGCCTCACCAAAAAAGTGGTTTACGAGAACGAAGAGTTCAACCTGCTGCAGCACGCCTTAAATATTGAGGATGGCCTCGATGAGCTGCGTTACAACAACATCGTAATCGCTACCGATGCCGATGTGGACGGCATGCACATCCGCCTGCTGCTCATGACATTCTTCCTGCAGTTCTTCCCCGACCTGGTGAAGGCCGGCCACGTATCTATTTTGCAAACGCCGCTGTTCCGCGTCCGCAATAAAAAGGAAACCATTTACTGCTACAGCGACGAAGAGCGTCGCAATGCCATAGCCAAACTGGGCAACAAACCCGAGATCACCCGCTTTAAAGGCTTGGGCGAGATCTCGCCGGATGAGTTTGGCCTGTTCATCGGCAAAGACATCCGCCTCGACCCGGTGATCCTGAAAGACGCCAACATCAAAAACCTGCTGGAATATTTTATGGGCAAAAATACTCCTGCCCGCCAGATGCACATTGTAAACAACCTGCGCGTAGAGAAGGATGATGAAAGTGTAAATCCGTTGGTGGCACAGGAGACAGAGGAAGTGGAGTTGCCGGTAGCCGTGTAACACGGACACGATTTACAGGATTTTATAAAGATTGATAAGATAAAAGCGACGATGAGTGAAAACTTATCGCCGCTTTTATCTATTTATCGCTCCAAATCCTATTAAATTAAAAAAATCATGAAAATCATACACAAATCCCGAAAATCGTGTTGTATCTTGTATCCCCTGATTTTATGAGCGGAGCGAGAAATGACAGATCACCAGATAAAAATAAACTTCAAAGAATATAAATCCCTTACCGAACTGGACGATGCCACCAGAGATTTGTGCCGGGAAGCGGTAAAAGCGAAAGCAGGTTCACATTCACCTTATTCAAAATTCAGAGTCGGTGCGGCATTGCGGCTGCAAAGCGGCAAGATAGTTTATGGCAGCAACCAGGAAAATGTAGCTTATCCATCAGGCTTATGCGCCGAACGGGTTGCCTTGTTCACCTGGGGCGCCAACCATTCGGACGACCCCATCGAAGCCATGGCCGTAACCGCCAGTACCGACGAGTTTGAAATATTGCAGCCCGTTGCCAGCTGCGGTTCCTGCCTGCAGGTATTGGCCGAATACGAGCAGAAACAAAACAAACCGATACAAATTATCTTATTCTGTAATGAGGGGCCGGCCTGGGTAATGGATGGCGTACAAAGCTTTTTGCCGTTCCTTTTTTTTGAGAAGAATTTGATAAAAGAGGATTGAGGTTGAGGCAAAAGCGGATAGGTAAAAGCCTAAAGCACCTTTTAAAAAAAAATTGTCATCTTGAGTGATAAAATCCGGGGCCTCTGAAGGTGAAATGACAAAAAATGGGGTGTCGTGGGTAGGTTTTCGAAGCATGAGCGCGGGCATTAGCCTTTGCGCACGTCGCCCTTCGACAAGCTCAGGATGACACCCACCTGCACGTTCAATTTAACTTGTCATGGGCAGGTACAAGCTTGCACTGAGGTTCTCGAAGTGAAGCATGAGCGCGGGGCCTGTACGTCATACTTAGCGCGCGGGCATTGGCCTTTGCGCACGTCGCCCTTCGACAAGCTCAGGATGACATCCGCCTGCACGTTCAATTTAACTTGTCAGGGGTAGGTACAAGTTTGCACCGAGGTTCTCGAAGTGAAGCATGAGCGCTGGGCTTGTACGTCATACTTAGCGCGCGGGCATTGGCCTTTGCGCACGTCGCCCTTCGACAAGCTCAGGGTGACATCCACCTGCACGTTCAATTTAACTTGTCAGGGGTAGGTACAAGTTTGCGTTCAGGATGACAAAGGGGCAATGTAAACCCTTGTTAGTAAATGATAAATAATATCTGAAACTACTTATATGAAAACCAAACTCATCTTACTTTTCCTCGGTCTTGCATTCACCACCCGGGTACATGCGCAAAAAGGCTTTCCTTTTGATAACGAAATACGTGACTTCAAGCATCAGGACAGTATCAAGTTCCCTCCAAAGAACGGCATCCTGTTTATTGGCAGCTCCTCCATCCGCAAATGGACCGACCTGGAACAGCGCTTTGCAGGCAAGCCCATTATCCGCAGGGGTGTAGGCGGCTGCGAGCTGTGGCAGGTGGTTGATTATTATACACCGTACATTCTATTTCCTTATCACCCAAGAAAGATCTTTGTCTATGCCGGAGAGAACGATATAGCGGGCGGCAAAACCGGCCGGTTTGTGTACGAGGAATTTCAGAAACTATGGACGATGATCCACACCAAATTGCCGGCGACAACTATCTATTTCATGTCGATCAAACCAAGCCCCAGCCGGGCTAAATTCTTTAACGAGGTTGTGATCGCTAACGATCTCATCAAAAAATATCTCGCCGGTAAACCCAACAGCAAATACATTGACGTAAGCACGGCCACCTACAAGCCCCATACAACTGTATCAGACACCTCGCTTTTTGAAAACGATCTTTTGCACCTCAACAGTAAAGGATATGACAGATGGCAGGCTGTACTGGCGCCGTACGTGAAATAGATATGAGACGTGAGATATGGGATTTGAGATTTGAGATAATGGAACTTTTTCCTGATCTCTGATCACCATTCTCTAACCTCTAACAACACCTAACAAAAAAGGCTCCAACCACGGAGCCTTTTCACTAACAAACTATTTAACTAAACCTAAAACTAATCTTTATTTAAACGTGCTGTACACGTTGGTGATCTTCCAGCCGTTGCCGGTGTTGGCAATGGTTACGTAATTGTTGCGGGTAAAATCATCGTATTTCATGGCAACCTTTACAATGGCTACGTTGGCATTGCTTTCTACTACCGATGTGCTGGTAGTGCAGGTTTGTTCGATGTTTTTGTTATCCTTTAAAAAATCGATCATCTGCGCTTTGTTGAAACTCAGCACTGTTTTTCCGCGCAGCATATTAAACTCGGCCGATTTATCGATAACGTTATCAAGCCCGGCGAGTTTACCGCGGGTCATGGCGTCGATATAAATGTTAATGGCACGGTTCGGAGTTGCCATGTCGTCGATGTTGCTGTCTGCTTTTGCTGCGCCGCATACTACCAGAAGGGCCAATCCCAGCATAATTGATTTGAAAGTTCTCATGGTATTAAAATTTAAGTTGTGACCTTGTGTTTTGTATTTGATAATAAGACAGCAGCAGGTTTTGATTAGTTACACGCAGATTGGCTTTTAACTAAAATTTAACATTTTCGCATATTTTGATGCTTCATCACGCAATATGTGCGATATATTTATTTACATTGAAGCGATAAAAGGTTATCATTACTGATGTTTTAAAATAGCATGATAGCGTACAATACCATCATACAGCAATTTGGCGAAATGGGCGAAAAAACGGGCTGGCGGTATATTGAGATCCCGGTCGATATTGCCGAACAGCTAAAACCCGGCACAAAAAAATCGTTCCGGGTGCGGGGTATGCTGGATAATTTGCCCGTTGCCGGTATGGCGCTGATGCCCATGGGACAAGGCGCATTCATAATGGCCCTCAAAGCCGATATCCGCAAAGCGCTGCACAAGGACAGCGGCGCCATGTTGCAGGTAAGCCTGGAAGAAGACACCGATTACAAAGTGGAAATACCCGAAGATCTGAAAGACTGCTTCGATTTTGAACCCGAAGCGTTCGGGTTCTATAATACGCTCGCCAAATCGCACCGCGACTATTTTATTAAATGGATAAACAGTGCCAAAACAGAAGAAACCCGTGCCAAACGTATCGTAAACACGGTTAATGCCATGCTGCGCAAATGGAGTTATAACCAAATGATCAGGGAAATGAGGAATGAGAAGTGATGTGAGGATATGCGGATTTTGGATGTGCGAATGAAAAAATTAATGCGCCGGTCCACACGCTCTCCAATTTTCAACCTATTGATCGTTTTTAACCAAAGCAGCCAACGTATCAATATCATCAATATGCATTAACACAGAACTATATGGCTTGCTGGCACCGTATTAAATTTACAAATTATCCGGCAACATGTAAAATTACCCCAATGTTAATTACCCCGCAATGTGTTCAAAAAATCCGCACATCCAAAATCCGCACATCTGCACATTATCCCCTATCTTTACCCATCCAAAATGTTTTAGCGAATAATGAGTGAAGATTTAGATCAAAACGAAGCTGCGTCAACTAATCAAGATAAATTACATAATATTACCTCCCTCGACGGCCTGTACGAGAACTGGTTTCTCGACTATGCCTCGTACGTTATCCTCGATCGCGCGGTTCCGCATATCAATGATGGTCTGAAACCGGTTCAGCGCCGTATCCTGCACTCATTGAAGGAAATGGACGACGGGCGCTTTAACAAGGCTGCCAACGTAATTGGTAATACCATGAAGTATCACCCGCATGGCGATGCTTCCATTGGCGACGCGATGGTGCAGATCGGTCAGAAAAACCTGCTCATCGATTGCCAGGGAAACTGGGGCGATCCGGTAACCGGCGACTCAGCCGCTGCCCCGCGTTACATCGAAGCGCGTTTATCAAAATTCGCCTTAGAAGTTGTTTTCAATCCGGATACTACAGACTGGCAGGCCAGCTACGATGGCCGTAACCGCGAGCCGATCACCTTACCGGTAAAGTTCCCATTGCTTTTGGCTCAGGGCGCCGATGGTATTGCAGTTGGCCTCGCCACCAAGATATTGCCCCACAATTTTGTGGAACTGCTCGATGCGTCCATCGAAGTGCTGAAAGGGAATCGTCCCGATCTGATGCCCGACTTCCCTACCGGCGGTATGGCCGATGCCTCGGCTTACAATGAGGGTCAGCGCGGCGGCAAAGTACGTATTCGCGCCAAGATAGTTGAGCGCGATAAGAAAACGCTGGCTATTACAGAAATCCCATTCAGCACTACCACCGGCGGGCTGATGGAAAGCATTGTTGCGGCAAACGACAAGGGCAAGATCAAGATCAAAAAGATTGAGGATAATACCTCGGCCAGTGTAGAGATCATCGTTCATTTGGCACCCGGCATTTCGCCCGACGTTACCATCGATGCCCTTTATGCCTTTACCGATTGCGAGGTTTCTATCTCTCCAAATACCTGCGTGATC
>DATCQV010000035.1:0-6233 GCA_036569325.1 Mucilaginibacter sp.
GCTTTACTTCGGGACGGCATGATCCGCAACCTGTTCCAGCTCCGGTTTGGCTGCAAACATCGGCCAGTTCGGTACAGCCACCGGCTACTTTATTCCGGATATTACCGGCCCCTACATTATTGCAGCTGCATACCAGTTTGCCTAAAACAGGCTCGGCGGTTTTGCCGCTGCGAAGCAGTTTGAGGCGCTTTTCGCTTAGTTCAGTTTTATTGGCAATCAGTTCCCTGAATTCCTGAAACTCGCCTTTATCACCAATCAAAATGGTACCTACCAGTTTGTCCTGGTGGATGATGCATTTTTTATAATAGCGCTTGGCCTTGTCTATAAATACAATTTCTTCATAATCCTTATCATTCGGGCAGTCAGATAAGCCGATACTGCACAGATCAAATCCATGAATTTTAATGATGTTCATGAAAAGGCTGCCGCTGTAATAGCTGGCTATGTCGCCAATCATATAACCGGCTACTACGGCTGCCTGTTGTTCAGCTGCTGCGGTTATGCCATAAAGCGTACCCTTAAATTCGGCAATTTCGCCGATGGCATATATGTTGGGGTCGCTGGTGAGCAGGCGCTCGTTTACGATAACACCGCGTTTAATATCAAGGCCGCAATCTTTGGCTATTTCGAGGTTTGGCGTAGTACCGATGGCAAGGATCATGGCGTCGCAGTTAATTTTGCGGCCGCTTTTAAGGCTGATACCGGTAAGCTTGTTGCGGCCATAAAAAAGCTGAACCTCATCATCATAAAAAATATCGCAACCCTGGTCAACCATTTCTTCGTGCAACAGCCGGCTGCCCAATTCATCCAGCTGCCGGTTCAGGAACCGTGAGGTACGCTGAATAATGGTGATAGTGATTCCAATCTCCCGCAAGGAAGCTGCCATTTCTAAACCTAATAGTCCACCACCCACAATAACCACGTGGCCGTTTTTTGGAACATGTTTTTTGAAGTTATCTGCATCGTTACGGCTTCGCATGCTGAAGATACCCGGTAACGATGGCACATTTTTAGGAATTGCTGCGCGGCTGCCGGTTGCCAGCAGCAATACGTCATAATAAGTTTTTACACCACGGCTATCTACTACATATTTATTGGCGCGGTCTATCTTTTCGACGCTGACGCCGCGCAGCAACCGTATTTTAAACTCCGGTTCCTCTTCGTCGGTCATTTTTATAAGCTGCTCCCAGCGTTGTTCGCCGCTGATATAATCGGGAAGCATTACGCGATTATAAAAAGGATGGTCTTCCTTGCTGAAAATAATGATCTCATCGTCTTTGTTAAGTTCCCGGTATGATCGCACAAAGCCATGTGCACCGGCCCCGGCGCCAACCACCACAATTCGCTGAAATGGCTTTTTATATTTCTGAATGCTTACGGCGCAATACTTGAAATCGGGTTCCTTCGATATTGGATCGACCGTATCATTGGTGACGTTGTTGATCCGGTGCATATCATTCTTCAGGATCTTACCCCAATGCATCGGTACAAAAACAACGCCTTGTTTTATCTGCGCGGTGATCTTCGCTTTCACCTGCACTTCGCCCCGCCGTGAAGTAATAACGGCGATATTACCATCTTCAATCCCCAGTGCCGCAGCATCGATAGGATTGATCTCCATAAACGACTCCTTAATGTGCTGATTAAGCTTGTTCACCTTACCGGTTTTACTCATGGTGTGCCACTGATCGCGAATGCGGCCGGTGGTTAGGATGAAAGGGTAGTCGTTATCAGGAGTTTCGCTGGTATGGTTATCTGGTACTGGGCTGATCCTCGCGTTGCCAGTCGGAGTATAAAACTGCTTGTTGGTAAATAAACGAGGTGTGCCAACCGTAGCGCTCCGTTTTTTATAAGGCCATTGCACTGATCCCTGTTGCTTGATGACATCATAGCTTAATCCGCTGATGTCTATGTTGGTTTTTGCCGTAAGTCTGGCATGTTCGGCATAAATCTCAGCTGCGTTTTTGAAATCGAAGCCTTTGTATCCCATTTTTTGCGCAAAGCGGCAAATGATCTCGCTGTCGGGAATTGCTTCGCCTGGTGCATCCAATATTTTGCTCAAATAACTAATGCGCCTTTCAGAATTGGTCATGGTGCCTTCCTTTTCGGCCCAGGCAGCAGCCGGCAGGATCACATCGGCATAAGCCAATGTCTCGGGCTTATTGCTGATCTCCTGGACTACGACAAATTTTGCCTTTTTTAATGCTTCCTCGGCAAGGCGGACGTTCGGCAAACTGGTAAGCGGGTTGGTGCACATGATCCAGATGGCTTTTAATCGGCCGTCATTCATTGCTTCAAACATTTCTGTGGCTGTAAGTCCGGGCTCGGCGGCTATTTCCGTCCCTCCCCAAAACTTTTGCACTTCGGCGCGGTGTAAAGGATCGGCAAGATTACGGTGAGCGGGCAGAAGGTTGGCCAGACCACCAACTTCGCGGCCGCCCATAGCATTCGGCTGTCCGGTTAACGATAGGGGACCCGCTCCCGGTTTACCTATATTCCCGGTGATCAGGTTTAGATTTATCAGGCTCAGATTTTTGTTTACACCTACAGAACTTTGGTTTAAGCCCATCGTCCACATGGAAATAAAGCCCTTTGCCTCACCAATATATTTGGCGGCAAGCCGGATATCATTTTTATCTATACCGCAAATGGCGGCAGATTCGGCCAGCGTTCGTTCAAATACAAGTTTACTGTATTGCTCAAAACCATCGGCATGATTGGTGATAAAATCGATATCGATATCGCCGTTTTCTATCAGTATCCTGCCGATGGCGTGGTTAAGGGTGATATCAGTTCCGGGGTTTAGTTGCAGATGCAGATCGGCGGTACTGCAGCTATCGGTAACCCGCGGATCGACCACAATTATTTTTACATCGGGGTTTGCGGCTTTGTGAGCCTCTACGCGTCGCCACAAAATAGGGTGGCACCAGGCAGGGTTGGCGCCGGTTACATAGAAGCAGTCGGCCAGCTCTATATCATCATAACAAAGCGGAACAGTATCTTCGCCCAAAGCTATTTTATAGGCCGCAACTGCACTGCTCATGCAAAGCCTGGAATTGGTATCGATATTATTGCTGCCGATAAATCCCTTCATCAGCTTGTTAATTACGTAATACTCCTCAGTAAGGCATTGCCCCGAAGCATAGAAGGCAACTGAATCCGGCCCGTATTTGTTTATGAATGTTTTAAAAACGGCCGCCGTGCGTTCTAAGGCATCATCCCAGCTCACCCGTTGCCGGGGCATGCTTTTGCTGTAACGCATTTGAGGATACAGCAGCCGGTCGGTTTTGTCATTAACGGTGTAATGCAGATTTAACCCTTTGCTGCACAGCATCCCTTTGTTTACCGGGTAATCTTTGTTCCCCTCCAATGTAATATTGCCGTTCTTTTCTTTACTGAACACCACGCCGCAGCCCACACCGCAGTAGCAGCAGGTACTCTTTAAGGTATTTTGAGAACGTTTATTTAACATTTTTTTGTGCTAAAACTTAAATTACGCTTCCTGCCAAAACGGGATCGTTCGCTGTTTCAGATTCCGTTTGTCTTTGAAACCGGGTGATTAATATGATCAGTGAAACCGATATAACCGCAAAGCCGATATAAGTAAATGATTGTATGTAAGTTATATGTTCTGATTTGAACAGGAATCCAAATAGCATCCCGCCGAGATTACCGCCCGCGCCTACTATACCGCTTACCATGCCTACGTTTTTACTGTTAATGAAGGGAACGATGCCGTAGGTGGCTCCGTTTGACATTTTAAGGAACAGCGCGAACGACAGCATGGAAACGATAGCCATTGTAAGATTGCCCGATTGTGCGAAAAGCAGCAGCCCGATTCCTTCCAGTAACAATACTCCTGCAAGCAATAGCCCTTTGCCCCGCATCCCGAATTTGCCGCCAACCTTATCAGACACCATGCCGCCTAATGCACGGGCAAAAATGTTCATGAACCCAAAAATGCCCGCCCAGAAACCCGCTGAGCTTTGCGAAAGGTGAAATGTGTCCACGAAGTGCAGCGATGCCACATTATCGAAAGTGATTTCTATGCCGAAGCACATAGCATAGGCCACAGTCAGCGCCCACACGCGCCAATCTGATAATATCGACCAATCCGTTTTTGACGCGTTTGTTTTAGCGTACCCTACCTCGTCATAATTGCCATTAGGGGTATCTTTGGTAAATTTCCAGTATAAAAAGGCTACGATCAGCATCAGTATCCCCGGTACGATCATAGCGTAACGCCACGATTCGGCTTTGGTAAATCCGGCGCCTGCTATGGCCGCAAATATCAGTGGCATTACCATGTTTGTTACGCCGCCGCCCAGGTTACCCCAACCACCGGTAACAGCGTTTGCCGTGCCCTTTATATTGGGTGCGAACATCATTGAGGTGTGGAATTGGGTGATCACGAACGATGAACCGATAACGCCGATAGCCAGCCGGAAAAGCAAAAATGATGTATAATCATGCGCCAGGCCAACTAAAAACACGGGCAGTGAACCAACCAGCAGCAAGCGAACGGCTGTTTTTCGCGGCCCCCAGGTATCGCATAGCTTGCCTATAATAAGCCGGGCTATAATGGTGGCCGCTACCGATGCTATGATGGTGTTACCTACCTGTGCTTTGGTTAAGTGCAATTCGGCACGGATGGTTGGCATTAAGGGCGCCAAACCAAACCAGCCAAAGAAACATACGAAGAACATAAGCCAGGTAATGTGGAAAGTGCGCATTTGCACACCCTTTAAAGAGAATATGTTGAGTTTGGTGAGTTGTTTTTCCATGATGATTTTTCTATTAAAAGCTTAATGCGTAAGGCTGAAAGCTCTATTGTTTTTACTTTGATTTTAACCGTTTTTCATTGAGCGCCTGGTTTCCCTGTTAATTATTCAAAAATTCGGGTTTGATGTTGATCTGCAGATAGGCCCACACGGGGTGAAGCTTATTGGCTCCGGGTGCGAGGCCTTTGGCATATTCCATACTATGGGTTGCCGCCATATAGGATAAGCCCTGTTCGATGGTAGTGAACTTGTTAAGTTTGTAGCTGTTGGTCAGGTCAAACTCGGTGCCCAGGTACTTGTCAATAGGCTGCCCGCTAATATTTTTCTGATCATTGGCCAAAAAGAAATAGTGGTTGGCCAGTTCGCAGCCGAAACGTTTGTTATCGGTAAGGTATTTGATTTTGAGGTATGGGTTGCTCAGGCCGCCCGTAGGTGATCCGCTGCCGGCATAAAAATAATCCATATAGCCCCAGAATTTGTGCGGCGTGCCATATAAGGGATCGAACCTGTGATTGGTTGTTGAGGTTGATAATGCGTCATTGCCCGACAAGTAATCCCATCCTGCCGTGTAGCCCCAGTTGTTACCTTTATATAATAAAGTTACGGTATAGGTATAGGCGCTCAGGTTAAGTCCATCCTTATCATGCCCACCCTGGTAATAAAAGCCCGCGTTTATACCCCATTGATCTTTAATACCAAATGAAGGGCTGACTAATAAGCCGGTAGTGTACCTGGTGTTAACGCCCGGCTGATTAAACCGGCGCCCGTAAATATAGCCTTCGTCGGTGCCAGATACATTTTTAACTGAATCAAGTTTGTATTTCCCGAATTGATCGGCCAGGAAAAGGCCGGATATCTTTGTTTTGTTTACTTTTTTGGCGATATATAAGTACTCCAGCGATTTATAGTTCTGATTTAAACCGTTTGTACCTGGCGGATTTAAGAATGCAGGGCTGCCTGTTTTTGAACTGATGCCGGCCGCGTTAATTAGCGGGATAAAGCCCGCAGGAGTATTTGCCAGATTGCCTTTGCTGTCTTTTATCGTTGCCGGCACATTGGCCGGTGTATAATAGGTGCCATTGTAGTTAATGGCGTCGGAGCTTTGATTAAACGCCAGGCCGAGGTCTGCCTGCCAGCCCAATTGCAGAAGCTTAAAAACCAATGCATCGTGCCTGCGGGCTTGCTGCAGCCAATCTGAGGCGCCCAAAAGACGCTCGTCGTCATAAACAAGCTCTTGTCGTCCTGCCCTGATGGCGAAATATTCTATAGGTGATGATGTAAAAGAGGAGTCTTTTTTGTTTGAAAGGATCAATTCGGCCCAGGCTTCATGTAATCCCAGGCGGCTGCCATCATTGATGGTGATCGTAGATGCATCCTGCCCCCAAAGCCTCACATCCTGTACCGATGCGTGAAATATAAGCCTGATATTTTGGTAATTGAGCGTAAGCCGCG
>DATCQV010000036.1:0-24545 GCA_036569325.1 Mucilaginibacter sp.
TTTTGTTCAGCTCTTCTAAACCTTTCCAGTATTTTTTATTGCTATCCATTTAAGCTATATGCTATATAAACTGTAATGCGTTATAAAATATTAATAGTGGCACTTGCCGCACTCTATACCGCCCATCATGGCTGCGGTAACCTTCTTGCCGTCTTTCAGCAAGTCGTGAACTTGTTGTAAGTTGGTATAGTAAGCATTTCCTTTAAAGTCAACATTGGTACGCTTGTGGCATTGGATACACCATTTCATGGTAAGCGGGGAGTATTGATACACCTCTTTCATTTCCTGGATCGGGCCGTGGCATTGCTGACATTTGATCTTCGCAACCTTTACGTGCTGCGAGTGATTGAAGTATGCAAAATCAGGCAGGCTATGGATACGCACCCACTGCATTGGTTTCGCTTTTGTGCTGTCGTATTTGGTAGTTTTTGGATCGTAACCCAATGCGTCATAGATCTTATGTATCTCCGGCGATTCGGTCTTAACTGTCTTATGGCAGTTCATACATACGTTTAATGACGGGATCGACGCGTTCTTTGATTTGTAAGCGCCTGTGTGGCAGTACTGGCAATCAATTTTCATCGCGCCTGCGTGCAGATCGTGCGGGAACTTAATAGGCTGTACCGGCTGATAACCCTGGTGAACGTTAGTGTTCCACATGGTAACCCAGGTCCAGCTGCCTAAAGCAATAGTACCGCAAAGCAATACGAAGAAAACCAGTTTCTTATTTTTAGCTAGTTTTTTCAATCCGGCTAAACGGTCAACCTGCTCACCTTCAGCTTCGCCTTCTTCTAAAACAACTGCACCTGCATTTTTATTGATCAAACGCTCTAAAGTGGCAATTACACGGTTCAGCACCAGGATGATGATGAACGCGATAATGATAACAGCGAATAACGAGTAGATCACTACGTTGCTCGGGCCCTTGTCTTCGGCAACAGCACCTACAGCCGGACCGGCTTTTGGAGCAGTCTGGATGTTTTTCCATTCTGTACGAACATAGGTGAGGATGTTGGTTACATCGGCGTCGCTAAGTTCGGTGAACACCGTCATGCCTTTTTGCTCGAACTTGTTGTAGATGGCAACGGCTTTCGGGTTTTTCGCTGCGATTAACGCCTGGTTATTCTGCACCCATTTGATCAGGTACTTGTCATCAGTCTCCTCAGTAAGCTGGGGGCCTAACGCCGGGCCAGTCATTACCTGATCGATCTTGTGACATGCGGTACACTTGCTCTTAAAGAGCGCCTCGCCTTTGGCAGCATCTCCCTGCGCGTAAGCCTGCGAGCCGATAAAAGCGAAACAGGCAATCAGTAAAACCGACCGTGAGAATTGTTTAAAAATCAATGAGAAACTCCTCATAAAGCGTATTTATACTAAATAATTTTATTATTAATGATTGATATTCACAGAGAAATGTAACTATAACCCGATTTTTTCAGTGACAAAAGTAAAATTTATTATACTATCAGTGACAAATAAATGACAGCAATATCTAATTTATATTAATTCTAAATAAGTATTTTTTATGCTCAAAATCGCCGAAAATGGCTATCTACAATGAGGTTTTGAACTAAAACGATAAAAAGTTATCTATCAAAAGTTTAGGACGATTTTGCAAATATGAATGTTTTTTGGCAGCAATTTGCGGGCAGGAAATAACCATCGGCGAGTTTGTGCGTTTACGGTGCATTAGTCGCCGATTGAATATTCTTTATAAGCTATTTACGCCTTTTTTATTTGTTACAAGTAATTTGTCGTCCTGAAAATTACAAATAACAACCTGATTGATGCAGGCTGATAATTTTATATCAACAGCAGTTTAATTGCAAACTACATACAATATCTTTGAATCGATGAAATTACAGGTCAAATGATTTGGGCGTTGCCTGCGGCCGGGCTTTACGCTCATACTGCGCAGGCCTTAGCCACGGGCCGGTATCCGCTTCAATCCCTAACGCAATTTCTGAACCGGGATTAAGCGGATTTTATGGATTAAGAGATGTCTATCCAAAGAAATATAAATTCAATAATTTCTCTAATTCAAAAAATTAGCGTTCAAATGCTTCCATCGATAGTCATCCGAAAAATCGTATACCCCCCCCAATCCCGGTTCAGACACTGCCAACTTTTTCCAAAGCGGGTCACCTTTTGCCACTGTCCGGTATCAATAAGTACCAGAAAACAAACAACTTAAATTTTTTATTATGAAAACAAAATTTTTAATTCCGCTTATGGCGGGGGTGGGATTTTTTTGTGCCTGCTCCGGCAATAAATCAAAAGAACTTGTCAATAGGATCAGTAGCGCTGATACCGTTTCAACGAGTATTGACACTACAGCGGCAGTTACGCCTAAATTGGTAAAAACAGCTGATATGCGGTTTAAGGTAAAAAGTGTTGAGACAACCAGCCGGCAAATTACGTCTCTTGTTAGGGATGTTCAGGGAATGGTAATGCATCACAGAACCAGTTCGTTCAGAATCAATACAGCAGATATCCGCAAAAATGACGATTCGGTTCTAAGGGTGAGCACGCTTAATACAAGCGGAGAAATGACCGTGAAAATACCAACAGAGAAATTGGTTGATTTTATGGATGAGGTAGCTAAAATGGGACTCTATGTAGATGAGCAAAATTTGGATATTTCCGACAAATCGCTGGACTACCTTTCGGCACAACTTAAAGTACAAAACCGGAGGGAACTGATAAGTCAGCAAAAGGCCGGCAAAATTATTATCAAAAACCCGGTAAACGTGTTGAACTTAAAAGATGAGATGACCGACCAGCAAATTAGCAACCGACAAATTGACGATGCGGTAAAGAATAGCGTGGTTAACCTGAGCTTTTATCAAAGCAATACTGTGTTTAAAGAGACTGTCGTGAATGACGATCCTTCCATCTATAAACTACCCTATTTTAAACGGCTCGCTGATAATATAGGCTACGGCTGGAATATATTTGGGGAAATGTTGCTTGCCCTTGTGAATGTTTGGGTGTTTATTGCTGCAGCTATAATTACGTGGCTGTTGATACGACGCTACAAGCGTACCCAAACCCCAATATTAGTTAAAAGTTAAATTATTATTCATTAATTATTGCCGTCACGGGAAAGTCAGATTAGGCTGCGGTTATACAATGTGCATTTTTTATGCGTTCTAATATCCGCAGACCAATAAAAGCGACTAACCGCGAAGGCAATTTTTTTTTGAAAATATTTTCCTTTTAGGAAAAACCATTCGGCAACATAGTTGTTTATCATCTGCCAAACCAAAAACTACCGCCATGAATACCAAATTAACAACCGCCGGAGGAGCCAATTACATGATCAATGTAAGTGAGGAAGATGAATTGCAGTACTGGTCGAAGAAGTTCGGGATCACGCCCGAAAAACTGAAATCGGCCGTGCGCGCGGTTGGATCGTCCGTATTAACACTGAAAAAATACCTCAACAAAAACTAATCCAATCTTGCGGCCGCGGGGTTTAGTGCAGCGTAACTCTTGGTAAAGCATTGCGGAAGCTTTCGGCTTCCGGTAACAAAACCTATACCTGTCCCATTCAAATACAATCCCCAAAAACATCCTTCCATCACCATTGTTAAATATTTAACATCAAAATATTTACCATGGACAACAAAACAAAAACCGGAAGTCCGGACCGGGACCGGATAAACATCAACGAAGATTACGAATTACAATATTGGTCTGAAAAATTCGGCGTAACACGCGAGGAGTTAAAAAAAGCAGTTAAAACGGCAGGCACATCCGTTAAGGCCGTCCGCGCGTATTTGGATAAATAAAGCGGAAAAATATGAGCCTGGAAAAATATGTGCAGAAGCGCGACTTCTCCAAAACCGCCGAACCGAAGGCCGGAAAAAGTAAGGACAAAGACAAACTTACCTTCGTGATCCAGAAGCACGACGCCTCGCACCTGCATTATGATTTCAGGCTCGAGATGGACGGCGTGCTGAAAAGCTGGGCTATCCCCAAAGGCCCCTCTACCGATCCAAAAACCAAGCGCCTGGCTATGATGGTGGAAGACCACCCTTATGATTACCGTACGTTTGAAGGCATCATTCCGCAGGGTCAATACGGCGGTGGTACCGTTATTGTTTGGGATGAAGGTACTTATGAACCAATTGAAGAAATAGACGGCAAAAAGGCGCAGGAAAAAGCTTTGCTGGCTCAGCTCAGGTCAGGGTCGTTGAAAATTAAACTGCACGGCGAAAAGCTGCATGGTGAATTTGCGCTGGTAAAGACGCACGGTATGGGCGACAATGCCTGGCTCCTGATTAAACATGACGATGAATTTGCGTCAACTACCGATATCACCAAAAAGGATAAATCGGTACTTTCGGGTAAAAGCATCGAAAGCATGGAAAAAACCAGCGAGAAGGTTTGGCAGCACGGGCACGAGGAAAAGTTAGAAAAGCCAAAAGCGGGTGGTAAAAAAAAAGTCCGGACGAAGCCGGCTGAGGAAGTGGTGGGTGAAGACACCGATGTTCCGCTGGTGGATCAGGCTGGGACCGATGCTGCGGCGCTTTTAAAATCGGCACCCAAATCGGCCATCCCTAAAAATATCAAACCCATGAAGGCTACCCTCGTGGATGAGCCTTTTGACAACCCCGACTGGTTTTACGAGGTTAAATGGGACGGCTACCGCGCAATTGCTACCATCAGTAAAACCGATGCGCAGCTCGTTTCGCGCAATAATCTTTCTTTCGACAAATTCTATCCGATCGTCAGACTTCTGAAAAATTGGAAAATAAATGCTGTGCTTGACGGCGAGATCCTGGTATTGGATGATAAAGGTATCTCCAACTTCGGTGCATTACAAAACTGGCGCAGCGAGGCCGACGGACACCTTATATATTATGTGTTCGATATATTATGGTATGAAGGCAAAAACCTGATGGGTTTGCCGCTGAAAGACCGCCTGGCGATTTTGACCGACATCCTGCCAACTGACGATGACCGTATCCGCCAGAGCAAGGTTTTTGAGGCTAACGGTATCGAGTTTTTTAAGGCTGCCGAAAAGATAGGCCTCGAAGGTATCATTGCCAAAAAGGCAAGCGGCATTTATACATCCGACCTGCGGTCGCGTGAGTGGCTGAAGATCAAGGTGCACAAGCGGCAGGAAATAGTAATTGCCGGCTTTACCAAAAACGCAGGTACCAGCAAACCATTCAGCGCACTGGCTATGGCGGTTTATGATAAAGGCATACTGCGTTATGTGGGCAAGGTGGGCACCGGCTTTAACGACAAGATGCAGAAAGAAATGATGGCACAGTTTAAGCCCCTAATTACCGATAAAAGTCCGTTTGACGTAGAGCCTGATGTAGATAAACCTTCACGCTTCCGTCCCCAAAGAATGGGCGCCAAGCCAACCTGGTTAAAGCCGGAGCTGGTGGGCGAAGTTGCCTTTGCCGAAGTAACCAGCGACGGCGTTTTCCGGCAGGCCTCATTTAAAGGCATGCGCAACGATAAAAAAGCCACTGATGTGATCCTGGAACAACCCAAACATACAACCGAAACAGTTGAAGAAGTGGAAACAAAAGAAAAAAAGCCGGTTCATGCCGAAGCCATAGAGCCGCCAAAAGACACCTCGCGCAGAACCTTGCTGAACCCCAAGGATGAAACACAGGTACGTAAGGTTTGCGGCCATGATCTGACATTTACCCACCTGAGCAAAGTTTACTGGCCCGAAGACGGCGTTACCAAGCGTGATATGTTCAATTACTATTACCAGGTTGCCGAATACATGCTGCCTTATTTAAAAGACAGGCCGATGTCGCTCAACCGGTTCCCAAACGGCATTCACGGCTCAAGCTTTTACCAGAAGGACGTAAAGGATAAAGCGCCCGACTGGGCTAAAACCTTCCCCTACACCACCAGCGATGGCGAGCATAAGGAATACCTGGTAGGTACCGACGAAGCCAGTTTATTATGGATGGCCGCATTAGGCTGTATCGAGATCAACCCATGGTTTAGCCGTGTACAATCGCCGGATAACCCGGACTATTGCGTGATAGACCTCGACCCTGATAAAAACACATTCGACCAGGTGATTGCCGCCGCCTGCGAAGTAAAGAAAGTGCTCGATGCCATCGATGTGCCCGCCGTTTGCAAAACCTCCGGTTCAACGGGTATGCATATATATATACCGTTGGATGCTAAATACGATTATGACCAGTCGCAGTTGTTTGCCCGCATCATCGTGAACATCGTCCATAAGGAAATTCCGGATTATACCAGCCTGGAACGTATGGTGGCCAATCGCAAGGGCAAAATGTACCTCGATTTTTTGCAGAACCGCCCCGGTGCTACCATTGCAGGGCCATATTCGCTGCGGCCTAAGCCCGGTGCCACGGTTTCGATGCCCTTAAGCTGGGACGAAATAAAACCCGGCCTTACCATGCGCGATTTCACCATCTTTAACGCCATAGACCGCCTTAAAGAAACCGGGGATTTGTTTAAAGGCGCCTTAGGGAAGGGGATTGACCTGGAAAAAACGATAAGGAAAATGAAAAGCGTATTTGGAGAAGAAGCGGTAGGGAAGTAGAGGCAAGACAACAAGAGTCAAGAATCAAGATTGAACCGAAAGTTTAATAGAACGTCATGCCGAATTTATGAGGCGCAAACACAAATCCACCGCGTCATTGCGAGGTACGA
The DNA here is from genome assembly GCA_036569325.1 of Mucilaginibacter sp. Classification (GTDB taxonomy): domain Bacteria; phylum Bacteroidota; class Bacteroidia; order Sphingobacteriales; family Sphingobacteriaceae; genus Mucilaginibacter. The sequence continues at coordinate 6,667 of DATCQV010000036.1, forward strand.
AGCAATCTCTACACAGGATATTCCAGCAAGCATATCCGCTTTATTGCATGTGGGATTGCAAAGTTCAGAGATTGCTTCGTACCTCAATGACGCGTAAAAAATCATGACGTTTTTTTATTTTAAAAAAATGCCCTCGTCTGTAGTAGCACATATGAAATACAATGAGCACACCAATGTGTTAAGGATAACCTACGTATCGGGCAGCGTGTACGATTATATAGGTGTGCCGCCGGAGGTATTTGAAGAAATGAGGGTCGCTCAATCGAAAGGTACTTTCTTAAATTACAGTATCAAGGGCAAATACCGGTACAAAAAAGTAAAACAGGTGCCGGAAAATTAGCCCGCCAAATTAAATTGCAAATAGGGTTTAATTTTTTACCTAAACAATTATATTTGCGCCAAATAAATTCTAAAGAAATGAACTCAACAGAGAACGCTAACGCAGAAGGTCACTATAAATTAATGGTATTGGCAATAGTGATAGGTATAACCGGTGTTTACCTGCGTTTTGCTGAATTTCACTATTCATCTGCTATATCAAACATTATACTGATCATAGGCGTATTGATCGCCCTTAAATCGGTATTCGCTATTTTAAAATAAAGTCATTAGTCCGGAGTCGTAAGTCTTCAGTAACCTCACTCAAGACTTACGACTATCGGCTTAAGCCTCTCCTACCTTACTTCCCTTTATACTTCGATTCGTTCAGTATTTTTTGCGCGTCTGCATCGGCCATCAGGGCTGGAAGCGTAACCTCAGGGTGTTTATCCATATATTGCCGCACAATTTGCCAGCCTGTCCATATAGCCAGTTTTGGTGCCGACTCGTTCCTTTCGCCTAAACCTGGCGTAAACGGCGCTTCGCTCAGGTATTTCTGAATTTTTGGATAATCGCTTTCGTAAAGCAGGTTCTCATCAAGGAAATAAGCCCAGATCTTTTGTTTGAAATGCTCGCACCATTTCAGTTGTGCAGTGGTGTAGCCTATTTTGGTGGTATCGCCTACATCGGGCAAGGTCTGATCCATAAAGTACATGATCTTGCCGGCATATACCATTTTCGATAACATCGTTTTATTACTGTCGGGTTCGGGGAACATATCCTCTTTGGCAATACCCTCGATCACGCGGGGTACGATATTTTGTTTATTGAAGAATTGGGAGATATAATGCGGATAAAGCTCGGTAAGTGAAGGATAGAACCGTGAATCAGCGCCTAAAAACATATCCAACCCAATGCCCACATAGCCATCACCAACCATCACCTGCACCTGGAAACCCGAGCTATAGGTATAAACTTTGGGCAACTGTTTTTTTGGATAGAAATATTTAATGCGCTTAAAGGCATCGGTTAACTGGTCTTCTTCATCGGCGAGGCCATTTTTAAATGTCTCGTCCACATCATGCTTCATGTCTTTATAACCCTGACTGTCGAAAACCTGCCGGAGAAGCTTGAAATAGCTGGTGTCGTTAGGGTTTACATTGTGCACCTGCAGCAGCATGCCCAAATAATCATGGTAAAATACACCGTATTTCTTGTTCAGATAGGCAGACTGCGCAGCCATCGGCTTTGTGTGCAAAGCGTCAAATTCCTGGTCGAAGCGTTCAATTTTAACATCAAGCTGTATATTGCTTACGTCCACTTTTTTTGAACGGCCGCAGGCGCTAAACAGCACTGTAGCAATAAAAAATAAACAGGAATGCTTTTTGAGGTTTAACAAGGTCATTGTTTGTGCTTTGGGCAAAAATAATTTTTATTTGTATTTAAATATGCTTCAAACGAAATTAAACCGTTTGTAATCCATCCACCAGAATATTTTATAATGAAGATCGCTTTAGCTCAGCTGAATTATCACGTAGGGAACTTTGAATCGAACACGGCAAAAATTATCGATAACATCAAAAAAGCGAAGGCTAATGGGGCTGATCTGGTGGTGTTCGCCGAGCTATGCATCTGCGGCTACCCCTCACGCGATTTTCTGGAATTTGAAGAATTCATAGCCCTTTGCGAATCATCGGCACAAAAAATAGCTAAGGAATGTCACGGTATAGCCTGCATCATCGGCCTGCCTACGCCTAATGACCGTCCTGAAGGTAAAGATCTGAACAACTCCGCGTATTTTATTGAGGATGGCAAAGTAAAGGCGGTTGCCCATAAGGCATTGCTGCCTAATTATGATATTTTCGACGAGTACCGCTACTTTGAGCCCGCTACCGAATTCAGTTGCGTGGAATTTAAAGGCCACCGTATAGCGCTTACTATTTGCGAGGATCTGTGGAATACCATTGAAAATCCGCTATACGTTACCCGCCCAATGGATATCCTGATCGGTCAGAAGCCTGATGTAATGATCAATATCGCCGCATCGCCTTTTGCCTATAACCACGACGAAGAACGGATCGCCATTTTGAATGATAATGTTAAGCGCTACGAGTTACCGTTATTTTACGTGAACCATGTTGGTGCCCAAACCGAACTGATCTTCGACGGCGGTTCATTGATCTTTGATAAAACCGGCAAACTGATTGACGAACTCCCCTATTTTGAAGAAACCGTTGCTTACTACGACCTCGACGATAAGGGCGGCGTTACCTATCAGCATCCCACCACGCTGAAGGCTAACCGCATGACCGATATTGAGCAGATCCATAAAGGCATAATTCTTGGCATCCGCGATTACTTTTATAAATCAGGATTTAAGCAGGCGATATTGGGCCTATCGGGCGGGATTGATTCTGCCGTGGTTTGCGCATTGGCCGCCGAAGCGTTAGGTGCGGCCAATGTGATGGCGGTGCTGCTCCCCTCTCATTTCTCGAGCGATCATTCCATTAAAGATGCCGAAGACCTGGTAAAAAATCTGGGTTGCATGAGCGAAACCATCGCTATCAGGGATGTAACCGACGCGTTCGAAAAAAGCCTGAGTCCGCAGTTTGACGGGTTGCCGTTTAACATTGCGGAGGAAAATATCCAGTCGCGCAGCCGTGCGGTATTGCTGATGGCCATGTGCAATAAGTTCGGCTATATCCTGTTAAATACCTCCAATAAAAGCGAGGCGGCTGTAGGCTACGGAACCTTGTATGGCGATATGTGCGGCGGCATCTCCGTTATCGGCGATGTTTACAAAACACAGGTTTTTGAACTGGCGCGCTATATTAACCGTGATAAAGAGATCATCCCTGTCAATTCCATTGTCAAACCACCTTCAGCCGAGTTAAGGCCCGGTCAGAAAGACACCGACTCGCTGCCCGAATACGATATCCTCGATAAAATATTAAAGGTGTACGTAGAAGATCGCCGTTCATCTGCTGAGATCATCAAAATGGGCTATGACGAAGCCACCGTGCGCCGCGTGATCCGCCTGGTAAATCTGGCCGAGCACAAACGTTATCAAACTCCGCCAATTTTAAGGGTTTCGCCAAAGGCTTTTGGCATGGGGAGAAGGATGCCGATTGTTGGGAAGTATCTTTCGTAATTGATAATAAATAACTGCCGCGAGGTTAGCGCAGCGTAACTCGTGGTTGTGCATGTCGTAAGCTTTCAGCTTACAAAGAAAAGTGCTTTGATTGGCTTTAATTCACTGAAGCTGGAAGCTTCTGCAATGCTGCACCACGAGTTACGCTGCGCTAAACTCGCGGCAGCGATTGGTAGTTGATGGACCATAGACCATGGTCCATAGTAAAAACATTCTGCTCTGTCATTGCGAGGAACGAAGCAATCTCTTCATATGGCACTGCCGCCGGTTCATGGCACCAATACGGTTTGTTAATATTGCAATCTACGATGTGCATAAATAAACCACCTGAACCATAAAAAGCATCTATTATTAATTTGAAGAGTGTAGAGTATAATCTATATTTGTCTATCAAAGGAAAGGCCGCCCTTTTGGAAGGGGCGGCCCGTTACTAAATATCAACTGTAGGTTTGGAAGCTACAGCCCCCTTGACGGATTTAAGTAATTCCTTTTATTTATTTAAAAGCTACTGCTGTTACAGTGGCTTTTTTTGTTAATTCAAATATAAATCAATTTAATAGGCATACTTACTCTTGCGCATGCAATGTTGAAAAATAGCGAATATTACCAACAAACTGCACACGATCCACTACTTAGCCTTTATCGCACAGAACTCCTTTCATTAAACCCTTTGACGACTGGAATTAACTTTATCTCCGGAAGCTGGAAGCTTCTGCAATGCTGCACCACGAGTTACGCTGCGCTAAACTCGCGGTAGCGATTGGGCAGCGTTCTTATTCCACCCGCTGTCCGAAGTTTGCAACTTCGGACAATTATGCCTGTAGTCTGCGACTACCCTGATTTCCCAAAGTTTTGCCTACCTTGTAATTCACAAACCTACCAGGCATGCTCAAAAACTACATTAAAACCTCCATCCGGTACTTTTTAAGCAACAAGGCTTTCTCGGCTATCAATATCATCGGACTAAGCACCGGCATCTGCGTTTGCTTTTTTGCCTTGCTGTATGTTCATTTTGAACTGAGTCGTGATACCTATAACACACAGGCCGATAATATTTATCGACTGGTTACCGATGTTAAAACCGATGCAGGCGTTACCTACCAAAGTACGCCCGGACCAATGGCGGCGGCAGTGCAAAACGCTTTTCCGGAAGTAAAGATAGCTACCCGTGTCTTTATGGATGATATGATCCTGCAAAGCACTCCCGATAATGCAGCTAAGGAGGAAATTGCTTATGTTGATGCCTCGGTATTTAAGGTGTTCAGCTGGCAGCTATTGCGCGGCGATGCTAAACATTTGTTTGATGTTCCCTGCAACGTTGTGCTTACTGAAACTGCCGCTAAACATTATTTCGGCAATACCGATCCTGTAGGCCAGGTAATGATGATCAACGGAAAAACAAAAGCGGCGGTAACCGGGGTAATGAAAGACATTCCTTACAATTCGCACCTGCGGGTGAATATGCTTTTTTCGATGAGCACCCTGATAGATCCGGGCAGCAGCTGGGATACCAACTGGAAACGTTTCGGCTTTTATACTTACCTGCTGCTAAGGCCTGGTACCGATGCAGCGAAACTACAGGCCAAGCTGCCCGCATTCATCAATGCAAATATCGATCAAGGTGAGTCGAAATATAGCCTTCAGATCGAGCCGTTGAAACGGGTTTATCTTTATGGTAAGCCACGCGGGCATCGTACCGGCAGCTCCGAAAGCGGAAGCATCGCCAACATTTATATTTTTTCTATCGTTGCGGTTTTTGTTTTATTTATCGCCTGCTTCAACTTCATCAATCTTACCACGGCATTTTCTTTAAAGCGCGCACGCGAAATTGGGGTGCGTAAAGTGTTGGGGGCATCTAAAAAGCAATTAATAACCCAGTTCTTTACTGATGCTTTGCTGCTATGCCTGCTGGCCTTTATCATCGCATTGGCGCTCGCTACCCTGCTGATGCCGGTTTTCAATCAGCTTACGGGTACCGTTATCGCCATGAGTGTTTTCGATAATTTGGTTTACATCGGATGGCTGCTGGGCATTGCTATATTGGTTGGCTTGTTATCCGGCGTTTATCCTGCGCTGTTTTTATCCGGCTTTAAGCCTATCGCCAGTCTGAAAGGCAAGTTTGCAAGCGGCACGGGCGGCATTGTGCTGCGCAAAACTCTGGTGACCGCGCAGTTTACCATTTCTATTGTGCTGATTATATCTACCATCATCGTTCATAATCAGCTCGATTTTATGCAGAACCAGCAGTTGGGCTTCAATAAAGATCACCACCTGGTGATCGATTACCAGTTCGACGAGCGCATTAACAAGCACCCTGATCTTGTGAAACAGCAGCTTGGTGCCATACCGGGCGTAAACAGCGTTTCGCTTTCATCGGGTGTTCCGGGCACGCCTAATAATATGTTTTCAATAGCAATAGCCGATGCCAACAACGTTTTTCGGGAGGCACTTACTGATATGTATAATATCGACGGTGACTTTCTGAAACAATTCGGCATAAAGGTTATTGCCGGGCGCGGGTTTAACCGGCAATTGACAAATGATGAAAGTTCGATGCTGATCAACCAGGCCATGGTTAAAAAGCTGCGTTTTAAAAACCCGGAAGACGCGATCGGAAAACCTTTTAAGCAATCCACGGCCAGCGGGACCATTGTAGGGGTGGTGAACGACTTCCATTTCCATTCTTCGCAGGAACTGGTTCAGCCACTGGCCATCCGCGCCTCCATTGGCACCTTTACATGTTTAACACTCGATATCTCGCCGAACCATCTGCAACGAACCATCAGTCAGTTAGAAACACAGTGGAAACAACTGGCGCCCGGTTTGCCGCTTGTTTACTTTTTTCAGGATGAAGCCTTCAACAAGCAATATGTGGCACAGCAGCGTTTCGGCAGTTTATTTCTTTGCTTTTCTATATTGGCTATTTTAATCTCGTGTCTTGGCTTACTGGGACTTTCGGCATTCAGCACCGCGCAACGTAAAAAGGAGATCGGCATACGTAAGGTATTGGGCGCTACCACTGCTGGCATAGCGGCATTGTTATCAAAAGATTTCGTACGATTGGTCTTTGTGGCTATCATCATTGCGTCGCCATTAGCCCGGCTGGCTATGCACCATTGGCTGCAGGATTTTGCTTATCGTATTCAGATCTCGTGGTGGGTATTTGTGCTGTCGGGCGCGGTGGCATTGTTTATTGCCTTGCTGACGGTGAGTTTGCAATCAATTAAAGCGGCATTGGCCAATCCGGTTAAAAGCCTTCGCTCAGAATGAATTATGCTTGCTCATATCAGCGGGGTCTTTTGTGGTGTCCTCCAAGCCGTGAATCTATGACGCTAATGAGTTAACCTTAATTCACTGAAGCTGAAAGCTTCAGCAATGCCGCGCCACGAGTTACGCTGCGCTAAGCTCGCAGCAGCGATTTATTTATTCTCCCGGAAACTTCAAGCCGATCTGCTCACGGGCAATATCGAGCATGTTGATCATTTGCCTTGACGTTTCGTGGGCGATGATATCGCTTTCGGTTTTGCCGGCTTTGACCAGTTCGCAGAAATGTGCGATCTCATAATTCAGTCCGCCGGCAGTGAAGGGTTCGTCAAGTTCAACAATACGGCCATCCAAATAATTTATCGTGGCCCGCGATGGATTCCACCAGTTTTTATGGATGGTGATATTGGCCAGTGTGCCGCAAATTAACGCATCGCCTTTTCCGTGCAGATCGAACCCGGAATACAATTGTGCATACCCTTTTTCATGCTGCGTTTGAAAAATGGTGAACATATCTATCCCGGTAGCTCCGTACCTGCCCATGGCCTGTACCTGCTGCGTATTGCCCAGCCAGTCGACCGCCAAAAAAGCTTCGTAAATACCGATCTGCATTACAGCCCCGCCTACCAGGTCGTGCCGGTAATTCGGATGATCGGGCGGACAATCAGCTACCGACGACCCGGCCCTCACGTAACCAATATCACCAATGGGATCATTAGCAATATGTTCCTTCAATTTTTGATAAAGCGGGAAGAACGGCGGCTTCATCCCTTCCATGAACAACATTCCCTTAGAACGGGCGGCAGCCAATATTCTATCTAAAGATTTAAGATTAACCGCAGCGGGCTTTTCACAAAGCACATGTTTGCCCGCATTAAAAGCCAGAATGCTGTAATGCTCATGACTATCGGGCAGGGTGGCAATATAAACTGCATCGATATCGCTACTTAGCAGTTCATCTATTGTTTGGCAGGCATGGCCGCCATGTTGCGCCGCAAAAGCCTCAACAGTCTCCGCCCTGCGCGACCATAACGAGGTTAACTCTGCACCTGGAACAGCTTTCAATCCCTGCACAAAGCGGTGCGCAATACGCCCGCAGCCGATGATACCCCATTTAATCATTTTTCTTTTAAAAAAGTAGAGACGCAAAGTATTGCGTCTCTGGTTAATGTTTGATATGTTCTCGGAAGACACGATGTATGGTGTCTCTACAGATTATTGATATTGAATATAAATCGGGTGCGGTTTGTACATTTTCATAATCTCCTCAGGGGTCAGCATGTGATGCGGTGGCTGCCATGAATCGTTTTTATAAAACAATTTAAAGCCGGTAAACTGAACCGGGTCGTGATAAATATAATCGCGGTAGGTACCTGTCTTTAAATCGGGAGGGCCAAAGCCGTCCATATCCATAACAATCTGGGTTTCGGGATGAAGCTTAATGTTTTGATAATTGGTCAGCATTTTACGTGTAAAACGGTGCACAATAAAAATTTTTGTTGGCAGGTGATATTTCCTTACCTCGTTGGCTAAGTAGGCCGATACGTAGTTAACATCGGCCGCATCATAACTGCCTATCTTTTTGCCCGGATGAACACCATCGTGCATGGCAAATTCAGGGTCGATGCCGCAATGCACGTCAGGCATTTGCCAGTATTTTTCTAACCTGGGCAGTTCCGCACGGATATTGCTCAACGCTACCTGGATATCCAGGAAAAGTATGGCGTGAGCCCTTCTGGCCAGCCTTACGGCGCTATCTATTTTTTTATCCGGCATGCGGTTGATGTACATATTATCTTTACCGGCGTTCCCGCTGGCCACCACTGCAATATAATGCAGCGCAGGCTGCACAGGTGTACCAGGATCAGCTTTCTCCCAGCGTTTTACTTCTCCGCGCAGTTTGGCCAGCATTTCGTCGGGTGGCAGCTCGCCAAGAATTCCCATCTTTTTGGCAGACAGGTTACCGTAATATGCAACAACACGCTTAAATGGTAAAATTGCGCCGGGCAGTGGGTAAGGTGTGTTTTTTACAGGCCATTTTCCGGTGGTATCACCATTGGCCAGGCGTTTCATTAATGAGTCGTAAAGTTTTTTGTCTATCGGCGGATAAACTACCGGGGCAGGCGCGCCGGTGTCCAGCTTAGCGGCAACGGCAGCCTTTTTAGTGGTGTCTTTTGCAGCGGCTTTTTTATCGCCCCCGGCGGGCTGGTTACAATTGGTTAGCAGCGTTAACGCGATGCAAATCCCCGCGCCTAAAAGAACAATGTTTTTCAACTTCATTTTCACCATATTATTTATTTTCTGACTACAACAGGGGCGCTGCAAAGTAACGCCTTTTTTGCCGCGAATATGGTTATTTTTATTAACAATATGTTAGTGTGGCGGGGATAGTTTTGATATTATCGGGAGATATTATTTATGCTTTCCAAAATTTCCCATAAACTCCCAGCGGCAACTTAGGGCCAGCCGTAGCCTGCAAATAAAGCTCGCCGGTTTCCAGATTCTGCACCTGCGGGAACGCACTTTTCACCAGGTTCTCAATGATCACCGACGAGAAACCAAGCGAGTAAGTGTTCAATATCAAAAAATGCTCTTTAGGATCGAGCAGTTGCATTACATCGTGCATCATTTCGTTGATATTGTCTTCCAGTTTCCACTTTTCACCGTTAGGGCCGTGACCATAAGCCGGAGGATCGAGAATGATGCCGTTATATTTTTTGCCGCGTTTCAATTCGCGTTTTACAAACTTCAGGGCATCCTCCACCACCCAGCGGATATCGGTAAGGCCCGACAATTCCTGATTTTCATTGGCCCAGGTAACTACCTGCTTTATGGAGTCAACGTGCGTGGTATCTGCACCGGCCGCGCGTGCTATTAATGATGCGCCGCCTGTGTAAGCAAACAGGTTCAGTACCTTTGGCTCGGGTGTTTTAAATCGCTTAATGTTTTGGGTGATGTAGTCCCAGTTAACCGCCTGCTCGGGGAAAATTCCGAGGTGCTTGAACGAGGTTAACCCAAGCCTGAACTTGATGCTTGCTTCAGGATTTTGATATTCGATGTGCCAGCGGTCGGGGATGCTTTGATTTTTTTTAACCCAATCGCCTGAGGTAGCCGAGCGGCCTTTGAATTTGATATGATGCCTGCGCTGCCATTCCGCATCGCTTAAAGCCTTGCTCCACACCGCTTGAGGCTCCGGACGAATCAAAATGATATTGCCGAAACGTTCCAGCTTTTCAAAGTCGCCGCAATCAATCAGTTCGTAATCTTTCCAATGGGCGGGTGTGAGGAGTTGGATCATCAGTTGGCAGTAGTAAATTTTGACAAATATACGGAATGCTTAAGACAATGCATGTCCTGCCCACTGCCAACTCAAAACTGCCAACTAATTATAATTTCTCCCTCGCTGCCTGCATGAACTTGCTGGCGAACACGAATGAGTTGAGTTCTTTGTTATCAGTATGGGCGATTTCCTTGTTCGATCCTTCCCACCATTTTTTGCCATCGTGGAGGAAGATGATATGATCGCCGATGCCCATTACCGAGTTCATATCATGGGTTACAATAACGGTAGTGGTTTTAAAATCTTCGGTGATCTCGCTAATCAGGTCGTCTATTACTATGGAAGTTTTAGGGTCGAGGCCGGAGTTCGGCTCGTCAACAAATAAGTATTTTGGCTGCATGGAGATGGCCCTGGCAATGCCCACCCTCTTTTTCATACCGCCCGAAAGCTCTGAAGGATACAGTTTGCCCTTACCGGCAAGATTAACCCTTTCGAGGCAAAAATTGGCCCGGTCGAGTTTTTCTTTATAGGTTTGATTGGTGAACAGATTAAGCGGGAACATGATGTTCTCTTCAACGGTCATAGAATCGAACAAGGCCGAGTTTTGGAATAGCATCCCTATCTGCTTGCGTACCGGCACCCGCTCCTCGAAGTTCATGTGCGTAAAGTTCTCGTTGTCATAAAGCACATCGCCCCTGGTAGGTTCATGCAACCCAACAATGCACTTCAGCAGCGTTGTTTTGCCCGAGCCGGAACCGCCTATGATCAGGTTGTTTTTCCCGGCCTTAAAATCGGCGGTAATGCCGTTAAGCACATGGTTATTTCCAAATGTTTTGTGAATGTCTTCTACGGCTATCATAATAATAATTCGGAAATAACTAAATCTGCAAATAATATCATGATACAGCTGAATACCACGCCGCGGGTAGCCGACTGGCCAACTTCAAGCGCACCGCCCGAAGTGTAAAATCCCTGGTAAGCACATATCGAAGTAATAATAAAACCAAACGACAGCGCTTTCGCCATACACACAATCAAAATTATTGGCTTGAACCCGTCCGAGAGGCCCGCTATATAATCGGCCGTTGGTACATCCTTCGATGCCATGCAAGCCAGATATCCTCCGCCTAATCCGAGCGACACCGAAATGATCACCAGCAGCGGCACCATGGTAACCCCGGTAATGATCTTTGGCGATATCAGGTATCCCGGTGCATTTACACCCATGATCTCCAGTGCGTCAATTTGTTCTGTCACCCTCATGGTACCGATTTGCGAGGCAATGCTCGATCCGATACGCCCGGCAAGCACCAATGCGGTGATGGTAGGACTGAATTCGAGGATTGTAGAGTCGCGGGTGATATTGCCGACAACCGTTTTGGGAATAAAATCACTAACAAGCTGGAAAGCCGTCTGGATGGTTGCCACCGCACCGATAAACACCGAGATAATGGCTACAATGCCCAGCGAACCGATGCCCTGCGACACCATTTCGCGCATTACCTCCGCCCAGTAAACACTGAACTTTTCGGGTTTCCTGAAACTTAAACGCAGTAAGAGTATATATTTTCCTAAGCTGTGAAACATTTAAAATTTAAAGATGCGCTAAAAATACAGTTTTAAGCGGTAAAATTCATCGGGCATGCCTTCATAATTAATTATAATCCCATATTTGCGCCGAATTTCGACCTTTGTATAATTGTTATTACAACTAAATTACAAACAGTAAGTTTTGAGTATTATTACATTATAACTATACAGCTGCAAATATAAATGAGGCATATACACCAGGCTTTAAGAAAATTCATTCTGTCACTCATCGATTTTTTTTATAAGCCGTTTAAAAAGATAATGCCGCTGCATACGTTCAGGTACGCGGCGGCCGGCGGCACAAACACTTTGTTTGATATCGCCATGTTTTCGTTTGCCTATAACGTAGTATTTCACAAACAGAATGTCGCCATCGGGGCGCTTACATTAAGTCCGCATATTGCATCGATGATATTTGCTTTTTGTTTTAGTCAACCTACAGGGTTTTATCTTAACCGCTATATCGTATTCCAGGAATCGGGCCTGAAAAGAAGGGCGCAGCTGGCGCGATATCTTACGGTGGTTTTTATATGCATTATTTTCAACTACCTGTTCCTAAAGCTGTTTGTAGATTACTGGGGATGGTACCCTACGCCATCGAAGATATTGGCAACCGCTCTGGTGATCATTTTCAGCTATAGCAGCCAAACGTATTTTTTCTTCAGGCCGAAGAAGTAATTGTTCGTTATTAAAATTCGAATAAATTTGGTTAATTACGATCATTTCGTAGATTTACGAATAAATCGTAATTTATATGCCATTAATCTATAAACTCACTCTGAAAGCTTTATTAGCTTTTATGCCATTGCTTTTCATCAGCAATCTTTATGCGCAAAATGCTGTCCCATTAAAAAATTATACCTTAAAAGCAAACGCCGACTCGTTCCAGGTAATAGAAAGCAATTACACCTATGGCAAAAGAGCCATTAAAAATAATACCGACACGTTGGGCTTCGGGACTGATCTGTTCAGTAACGTTATCACCGTTAAAACAGATATCGACTCGGTCAATATCCGCTATAACCCACAATATGAGCCTAACGAGCAGTTAACGCAGGTTAATATCATTACGCCCCATTACCGGCAGGTAATCTATTACTACTTCCATGAAATGCGGAGTAAATTCTCAAGGGAGTACATGAGCAGGGCTGCCGGCGCCGTGCAGTACGAAATTCCGGAAACCTACGAACTCGCCAATATACTATACGCCCTCACCAAAAGCAGTGACGGCAATTCAAACCGTACCCTCAAAAGCACTGCTTATTTTAAGGAAGTGCAACGGTATTTTTCGAAATATAAGGACGACCCTATATTTAAGGCGCTTCAATTTGATGACAGCAAACAGGGTACGCTCAATTATTTTAGTTTCAGGGAGAACAGCTTTTGCTTTATGTTTAACGGCAACCAACTGGTGCCTAACAGGCAATACAATATAGTTTACGGCGAAACTAAAGACAATCTATTTAAAAAACTGGTGCCTTTAATAACCGCCTTTGTCAAGCGCAGTAATTTCAGGCAGTTTTACAAGCAGCATCAGGCTTACTATCAAAAGCAAGTTGCCGCCGAAAAAAAGTTTATGCCGGTAGACAAAATGAAAAAATGGCTGGAGCGTAATTTCAGTACGCGGGTTCAATCGTACCGGGTTGTATTTTCTCCACTGATACTGGGATCGCACAGTACACAAAAATTTTTCTGGTTCACCGAAAAGTCTGCGGTGTTTAACGAATCGGTCATGTTTGTTTCGGGGATGGAAGTGTTTAATAACGATACCGGGCTGACCGATACTAAAAAGGAAGGTGTGGCTTCAGGCATTGTTTTTACAGAGGTTGACCACAATTATTGCAACCCCGTTTCTGATAAGTATGAGAAGCAGATAGACAGCGCCTTGTCCAACCGGAAGTTATGGATAGCCGTAAACGGCGACGGCAGTATTTACGACACCCCTGAAAGCATCTTCAACGAATACATCACCCACGGTGTTTTTATGCTCTACTGCTACGATACCTTTAAAGACCCAGCCGACTTTGACCTGATCAAACAAAACCGGGAAAGCTTGATGGTGAACCACCGCAAGTATTTGCAATTCAAAGCTTTCGATGAAATGTTACTCGAGCTTTATAGAAATAGAACACCCGGTAAAACTATTAGCGATTTGTATCCGGATATCATAAACTGGTGCAAACAGCACAACTGATAAAAGCTTAGCGTAAATAATGGGCTCCGGTGGATAATTGCTGCCGGGGCCTTTCTTTTTAAGGTGCCGGTATTGACACTGCCCTTACAAATCATATCCCCCCAATTTTTTCACCGCTCTTTTTCCCCGCTTTACCGAAAATTTAACAGGCTTTACCAAATGCGCCAAACGGCCTGTTTGTATATCATCTACATTTGATATGTAATTAAAACACTAAGATTTTTGATATTATTGTTCGAAACTTCAAACAATAAAAAACAAAAGATCATGAAAAACGCACTGATAACAGCATCAACAAAAGGAATGGGCCGCGCAACTGCAATAGCTTTGGCAAAGGAGGGCATTAACCTGGCCCTCTGCTCAAGAAACGCCGCCGACCTTGCCGCCTTTAAAGATGAATTATCAGCCCTTAACCCGGCTGTCAAGGTATTTACCGCGGTAACCGATGTGAGCGTAAAACAACAACTGTTAGCTTTTGCCGCCGGCGCAGAACAAGCCCTGGGTACCATAGGCATAATAGTAAACAATGCAGGAATGTATGAGCATCAAAGCATTTTGAATGATGACGACAATACCCTGCCCAAACAGATCAGCACCAACCTCGCCCCTGCTTACGAACTGTACCGCTATTTCGGCAAAAAACTGATAGCCGCAAAAGAAGGCCACATTTTTACCATTTGCTCGGTGGCATCGTTAAGCCCTATAGCTGAGGCAGGTACATATAGTGTAACAAAGTATGCGCTGTTAGGTCTCAATAAAGTAATGCGTACCGAAATGCAGCCTCATGGCGTAAAGGTAACCGCAATAATTCCGGGCTCTACCTTAACCGATTCGTGGAAGGGCATGGAGGTTGATAAAGATAAGATGGTACTGCCTGAAGATATTGCTTCGGCCATTGTGAACATTTATAAAATGAGCGCAGGGGCCAATGTTGACGAAATAATAATAAAACCGGCCTTTGGCCAAATATAAACCACTCTTTAAAACAATAATACAATGAACAAAAAACTATATCGGGACGAATATCACAAGGTGTTAGGTGGTGTTTGTTCGGGCCTGGCGCAATACTTCGACATGGATGTTACCATTGTGCGCCTGCTGTTCGCCTTCACATTCTTTGTAATGGGTGTAGGCCTGGGCACTTATATCATTTTATGGATAGTGCTGCCCCGCAGAGGATTTATGTACAACAATGGCAATAATGCCTTCACTGTCGACTATACCATTCCGCAGCAGCAGCCTGCCGACGAGTTTAATGCGCAGCAACAGGCAAATCCATTCGGCAATAATCCGTATGAGGGAAACCCTTTTTACGGCGATCCTGCAAAACCTGTAGCGCCAAAACAAAAGTCGCATGCGGGCATCATCTTTGGCCTGGTGCTGATCGTTGTGGGCGGTATTATACTGGTAGATAATTTAGACCTTATTCCAGATATCGATTTCGGTCAGCTGTGGCCAATCATACTGGTATTTGTTGGTGCCGCTATGATCGTGTCCGGTCAGCAAAAGAAAGCATGGCACCGCGAGAACTGGGCTGCCGAACAAAAAGCTGCCGACGAAGCTGTCTCACCCGCTGCTCCTGAAACCGAAGCCCCTGTAAAAGACGATCCCGAAACCCTATAAACCCTGTTACCCGTCTTTAAATTGACGGACTGACCATAAATTTTAACAAGATGAAAAACGATAAATTAATCCCGGGACTTGTGCTGGTGCTGATAGGCGCCGCCATCCTGCTCAGTAATTTCGGCTACCTGCATTTTCACCTCCAGAATATATTCCGCCTTTGGCCAATCTTCCTGGTAGTAGCAGGTGTTAACCTGGTATTCGTAAATAACAGGTCGGGTTGGGCTACTGCGCTGAAAGCAGGCGTGCTCATCATTGGCTTCGGTATTGTATGCTTCGGCAATTTCGGCGATAATTATCGCTGGTGGCCTCATCACAACCATAATTACAATTTTAATTACAGTGATGACGACAATAAAAGCGACGACGACAATAACGATGATAATGACGATACCACGGGTTCCAAAGCATTCAACCTGCCTTATATAGCTAACACACGTGCGGTAGAGCTTAACATTAGCGGCGGTGGTACCAGCTATGTGCTTAACGATACCACAAACAACCTGTTTGCCGCCACTACCCGCAATGATGACAACCGGTACACCTTATCGAGCAGCAGCAACGATACATCAAGCGTTGTAAATTTCAGAATGAATAATCACAAGAATTTCAACTTCGATTCTGACCACAAACAGGTTACCCTGAAATTAAGCTCAAAACCGGTATGGTCTATTAACATTGATGCCGGCGCAACTGCACTCGACTTCAACCTGGAAAAATTCAGGGTAAAAGACCTGGAAATAAGAGGCGGAGCAGCATCATTCGATATAAAAATGGGGCAGCCCGAGCTTTTAACCAACATCGAAGTTAATACCGGCGCATCGGGCGTAAACATCAAGATCCCTCAAAATGCAGCCTGCAGCATTGAATCGAACTCTGCGCTGGCCGGTAACGATTTTGCAGGTTTCATCAAAACACACGATAATATTTATGAAACCCCCGGTTTCTCAACTGCGAAAAACAGGTTCCATATCCACATCAACGGCGGTTTGTCTGACTTTAATGTGAGCAGATATTAATAACCCTGATCCCTCATAATAACGGAGGTTGTAATGTTAGCCATGCATTACAACCTCTTGTGTTTTTAGCTACATTTGATTAACGATGGCCATCTCCGAAAATACCATATCAGCCCTCAGCAACAGCGAATATATCCTTGTGGTTAACGGCAGGCCGGAAGGACCATTTACCATTGCGCAGTTACTGGAGCTAAAGATCAAACCAGGCGATTTTCTGAGAACCGGCGGCATGGACGATTACAAACAGGCCCATGAGATTGCCGAACTGCGGCAGTTGTTCGGGTTCAGCAAAGAGGCACTGATCCCTCAATACTTCGGCAATTTCGATCAGCGGCTGATGGCCTCGGCGCTCGACTGGTTTTTTGTTTCGGGCGTATGCCTGCTCATTGCTTTTATCGTTAGCCTCCTTATCCCTGATAAGGCCATCAGGATAGTGATATTCATCAGCCTTACAGTAATCATCCCTGTTATAAAACTGGTGTATAATATCGTAATGGAATCCTCGTCCAAACAGGCTACTTACGGCAAGCAGATCTTAAAGATCAGGGTTTGCGATATGCAGGGGTACCGCATAACGGCAGCGAAGGCCACGGGCAGGAATCTTGCCAAAGCGCTCTCGGCAGCAACCTTTTTTATCGGTTATCTGTTCAGTTTCTTCAACAAACAGCAGCAATGCCTGCATGATATGATAGCCGGAACGCTGGTGATGAAAGACAGGCTCTTTTGAGTGGCAGTTGCAGTAGGGAGTAGCCTTTATTTGCGGCAATAGCCGGGTTGATTTGAGTGGCAGTGGCAGTCTTTATTTGCGGCAACAATTACTGCTGCTGCCACTTCTCTATTACAATTTTACAACGTATGTTTTTGCAAACTGATCGTGCAGGGCCTGTTTATGATCGGTGAAAAAGATACTTATAAAACCCAGATAGCATAAAAATATCGACACAGACTTGCCCGCGCTTCGCAGCAATGCATTCGGAAAGCTTAGTCCGTCGCCATTCGCATCAACAACCACAAGGCGGCATAGCTTTTTGCCCAGGCTGCCCTTCATCGGCGAAAACTCACAAACGGTGTTGTAAATAATGAAGGTGCCATGGAAGATCAATTGTAATATGACCATTTGTTTAGGCATTTTCATTAAATCGGCATAAGAGGTAAAATTGAACTTCATGCCGCTTAGCGCCAACGCGTTCATTACAAAATTCATCAGAAAAATGAGCACGATGTAATCGACTACAAAAGCCAGGAACCTCCAGCCAAAGGATGCAAGGTTATCGCCGGTGGGCAGGTATATTCCGCGTGCTTCAAATAAAGGATAAAGATCGGGCAGATCGCCTGCAGCCTCCCATGTGCCTGTTTTTGGCGACAATATTTGGGTGTGGATATCGATATCCAG
The DNA here is from genome assembly GCA_036569325.1 of Mucilaginibacter sp. Classification (GTDB taxonomy): domain Bacteria; phylum Bacteroidota; class Bacteroidia; order Sphingobacteriales; family Sphingobacteriaceae; genus Mucilaginibacter. Next base: position 24,499 of record DATCQV010000036.1, read on the forward strand.
CCGGCTTAACTCATCGAGGGTGTAGGGGCCTGTTTCCTCTTCGTTAT
>DATCQV010000037.1:0-2210 GCA_036569325.1 Mucilaginibacter sp.
ACGTTGGAAAATAAAATATGGGCCATATGTGGATGGAAAGAAGTGGAGATATTGGAGATGAACTGACCTGAAATTGTTTTAACGAACACCCCCTTTCAGGGGTTAGGATAAAGCCCCCACCTTTGGTGGGGGTTATTTACTGGGTAATGTTATTGTCCGCTTTTTTCCTGCAGCTTCTTTGCCCGCTCAGCGCTCCAGGTATTTTTCGGGTTCAATGCCGAAGCACGGTTGAAATTCTTTATGGCTAATTCCTTCTCGCCAAGGTTGGTATAAACCTGCCCCATGCTGTCATAAGCGTTATCGCTTTCAGGATGCAGGCCGAGGTTGTATTTAAAAACGCCCAGCGCTTCTTTATTTCTGCCGGCGCGCATCAGGATAAAGCCAAGATCATTTACATCGTCTTCCGGCAGGGTAAAGCCGGCGTCTTTTTGTTTCAGCTCATCGGCAACATCGGCAGCGTGGTCATAGCCCTGTTTCTCTAAGCCGCTCCAGAATACTTTCATCCGGGCATATTCGTGAAACTGGTATCCTATCCACCAGCAAGGCCACCAGGTTTGTTTGGATAAAAAGGTATTGAGTATCTCGTTGGTTTCGTGCAATCCCCATTGGCTGTGGGTAAAGTAAACCAGCAGCTCTTTGGTTTTAGGGTTAGCTATGTAGAAGGCTTTAAAGTCGCCGTTATCGCCCCAGTGCCAGATCCATTTACCGGTTTCGTTCTCCTGTAAGCCAACACCCAGGCCCCATGAAACATGCTTTTTGGTTTCGGCGCTGATGCTGGTGTGTTTAAACCAATCGGCGTTTGATTGGGTGGAAAGCATCATCTTCTGCGTTTCGGGCTTTAATCCTTTGCCATTGAGCAGTGCCTGCAAAAAAAGCGAATAATCATGTGCGCAGGTAAGCAGGCTGGATGCCGCCCTTGCGGTGCTATGGTCTTTAATGGCATCTGCGCTGTTACCAAAGGCAGACTCGTCATTAAATTTATCCATCCACACATAGCTGGTATTTTCCATGCCAAACGGCTTAAATACTTCCTGCCGGGCAAGCTCGTTTAACGATCTGCCGGTCAGCTTTTCAACGGTGTGCTGCAGATATTGAAATCCTTCACCCGAATACGAAAAGGTACTATCGGGCGTAAAGATCAGTTCGGCATACTTGTCGCCCCAGTTGGGCAGGCCGGTAGTATGACGCAGCACCATACGGGCAGTTATTTTGGCATAGCGCGGATCCGCAGGGTCGAACCGGTCGTAGCTGCCCATGTAATCTATCAGGGGCTTATCCAGGTTGATAACACCGCGATCGTACAAACGCATTACGATGTATGAAAAAACGCATTTGCTCAGCGACGCGGCTTCGAAAACAGTATTCGGCGCCACCTTTTTATCCGACCCTGCATCGGCAAAACCAACGTTGATATTTTGAACCTTGCCATCTTTAATACAAACCAATTGCATACCCGGAATGCCGTAGGGTTTGATGATGTCCTGTAATCTTTGTTCCTGTGCTTTGGCTCCGATACAGAGCAGCAAAAGCAGTAATACGCTGAGTGTCTTTTTCATACGCATAAATGACGCGTCAGTTTCGCGTTCGTTGCACGCTGTCGGTGCTTTCTATAAGCAACTATGATTTATCTTTCAACAATTTTTGCTGCATGGTGTTGTAACCAGCAAGGCAATAATTATGAAAGATCTGATTGAAAGCTGGTCGGGCCGCATACAGCCCTTTGTATGGAACTTGTTGGTTTTTGCGGCGGCAATACTGATCGGCCTCGTGGTCAAATTCATTATCAAGGCTGTTCTCAACTACAATAAAAAATATACCGATTACTCGCTCTTCCGTAGTATAATTACCCATTTCAGCAGGCCGATGAATCACTTCGTGCCGCTGCTGCTGCTCAACCTGATGGAGCCGCTGATGGTTTTAACGCCGCAGTACGACCTCATCATTACCCGCTGCGTTCAAATCGGATTGATCATCTCCTTCGCTGTTTTGTTGATGAGCACCGTAAACGTATTCGAGGATTATATCTACCACACCTTCGACCTTAACAAGGAAGACAACCTGAAGGAACGAAAGATCCGCACACAAATGCAGTTCATCAGGCGGCTGCTGGCCAGTGTGATCATATTCATCACCGTAGCCATCATCCTGCTCAGCTTCGATAATGTACGCAAAATAGGCGCCGGGTTATTAACCGGTGTGGGCATTGGCGG
>DATCQV010000038.1:0-11851 GCA_036569325.1 Mucilaginibacter sp.
AAATTTATATGCGTAACCAACTGGTGCTCGATCTCACCAATCCAAAGGTGCAGGATTTTGTATTCGGTGTGGTGGATAACCTCTTCACCAAAAACCCCGACCTGGCTTATATTAAGTGGGATTGTAACTCGGTTATCTTTAATGCTTACTCCGGCTATGAAAAAAACCAGTCGAATTTTTATACCGACTATGTGCTGAGCCTGTATAAAGTGCTCGACCGCCTGCGCGCTAAGTACCCTAAGGTACCGATGATGCTATGCTCAGGCGGCGGCGGCCGGGTTGATTACGGCGCGCTGCAATATTTCACCGAATACTGGCCAAGCGATGATACCGAACCTATCGAGCGTGTGTTCATTCAATGGGAAAACTCGTATTTCTACCCTGCAATTACCAGCTCGAATCACGTGACCGATTGGTGCAAAGAACCCATCAAGTTCCGGGTAGATGTGGCGATGATGGGCAAGCTGGGCTTCGACATTGTAATCGGAAAATTAAAACCTGACGAGCTGGCCTTTTGCCAGGGCGCGGTAAATACTTATAAACAATTCAGCGAAGCCATCTGGCACGGCGATCAGTACCACCTGCAGGATCCGCGTGAAAACGACGTGGCCTCCCTGATGTATGTCGACCAGGCTAAAGGCAGCGCCATTATGTTCAATTACCTGGTAAACTGGAGGGTAATGACCGGCAGTACGGCGCCAATCCGCATGAAAGGCCTCGACCCCAATAAATTGTATGCCATCAGCGAGCTGAACGTCTTCCCCGGAACAAGACCGGGTATTAAAGAAGCAACCTACACCGGCAAATTCCTGATGACGGTGGGCATCAACCCTAATGTACACCAGGGCAGAACAAGCGTGCTTATTGGCGTGAAGGCGGTGAATTGATTTGCTGATATTGTACTCACCCGGACCTGTGTCTCACATGTCGCTTGGTGGATGGTTGTGGAGACACAATCACAGGAAGAAGGAAGATAGATCGGCAGCCTTACGAAGTTTTAAAAACTTTGTAAGGATTTTCGTTTTTCCACATTCCCCGCCTGTCATTTCGAGCGCGAGCGAGAAATCTTGTACGAGCGACATTACCGCCATTGCATTAACGCTAATGCATTGTCCGGATGCAAAGCGTCTAAGATTTCTCGCTCGCGCTCGAAATGACAAAGTGGTGTTTAGCGCCCCTCCGCATATTATTTCTGTATCAAATATCATCCATAATACACCAAATCTGTCACCCATCTCTAATCAAACCAATATTATAACGAAAAAATATTTCTCCAATAATAACTAATCCGCTAATTGAAGTAATAAACCGCCAATTGTAACAAACTTGATAGTTTGGCATTTGCTTTGCAAGCTCCCCTGTATATATTACTATACGAACTATGAAAACTCTAAAGATCAGAATTGCTACCGTTGGCGTAGCATTAGCAATGACCGGCGTTTTAGCTTCCGGCTGTAATTCGCTCACCAAAACACAAAAAGGTGCGGCAATTGGTGTAGCCGGCGGCGGTGCGGTTGGTGCATTGGTAGGTAAGGCTGCGGGCAATACCGCCCTGGGTGCCATAATTGGCGGCGCTGTAGGCGGCACCGCAGGCGCTTTAATTGGCCACAAAATGGATAAGCAGGCTGCCGAAATTAAACAAACCGTTCCCGGTGCTACGGTAACCCGCGCAGGCGAAGGTATCATCGTAAATTTCAGTTCGGGTATTTTATTCGATACCGATAAGGCCGATGTTAAGGGCGATGCACGTACCAACCTGGCCAATCTTGCGGCATCGCTTCAAAATAATCCTGAAACCAATATCCTTATTGTAGGGCATACCGACAACACCGGCAGTGATGCACACAATATGGACCTTTCTATAAGAAGAGCCGAGGCTGTAAAAGCCGTAATTATGGCCGATAACGTGAACGGTTCACGACTAAACATACAAGGTAAAGGTGAAACCGAGCCTATCGGCGATAACAACACCGTTGACGGCCGTGCCCAAAACCGCCGTGTAGAGATCGTTATCGTAGCTAACGACCAAATGAAAACTGAGGCTAAAACAAGCGGCAAATAATAATATACATTAAATAGTTTTTTGATCAGAACGAGCCCTGCCGGTAACGGCGGGGTTTTGTTTTAAAAATGCTTTGTCATGCTGAATTTAGAAGTCTGAAGTCTTAGGTAGAAACGAAAAGCAGCTGTCATGCTGAGGTGCAAGCCTGCACTGAGGTTCTCGAAGTGAAGCATGCGGACGGGCCTCACCGACCGACATCGCCCACTATGCATACGGGTTAGGGCCTATGCGCCCAGGCTTCGAGAGCTTCAGCATAACACCCACTTTTTTCCATGCATCGGTCAGGATGACAAGAAAAAGAATCACCCTGTTATTCGCAACATTTCTCTATCTTTATTAATTATGACCAAAGCAATAACTACATTCACTATATTAGTTCTGTTAACCGTCGGCGCAGCTCATGCCCAATTTATAAAGGCCGAATTGCAGATCAACGGTATCAACTGCGCCCTGTGTGCAACTGCCACTACCAAACAACTAAAGGCCCTGCCATTTGTAAGTGATGTAAAAGCCGACCTGATCCGCAATACTTACCTCATTACTTTTAAAGACGGTGAACAGGTTGACTTCGATCTGCTCGGCAAGAAAGTAAAAGATCAGGGCTTTTTTGTAAGCGTTTTGAAGGCCACCTTTAATTTCACCAATGTAAAGGTAGCCGACAACCGTTTTAGCTATGCCGGAGATACCTTCCAACTGATGAATGCATCGAAAGCACCTGAAGGAATTATTGATGTGGTTATAGTCGACCGCGGGCTGGCGCCTAAGTCGGTATCAAAGAAATACCTCGGCCAGGTTGCCGAAGTAAACAGTACGGCCACAGGCAGGCTTTACCACGTGGCCATCTGAATTAAAATCCTTCGCGTTTAATAGTCTCGGTTACGTGGGCCAGGTGGTGCTTGCAATGCCATGCATACATGCCTAATGCTTTCTTCAGGTTATTAGTTTCGCCCGATGCAGGGTGAGTAAAGGTGCGCGCCCATTGGTCTTCGGTAAAACTATCCAGCAGGGAGCCCCAGTGCTGGTGCAGGCCTTCCAGTATTTTTAACGATGGCTCAACCGGCAGGCGATAATCGGGCAGCAGCGCCCAATCTGCTTCCTCGTAGGGTTTAATAGTAGGTGTCTCTTCGGTAAGCGCCCATTTAAAACGCAGCAAACAATTCATGTGGCTGTCGGCGCAATGATGTACTACCTGGCGTAGCGTCCACCCACCGGGACGATATTTCGTATCAAGTTGTGCCTCAGTTAATCCCATAACGGCATGGCGTAATTTTCCGGGGAAATCCTTAACGGTTTTGGTCCATTTACGCAGGTCGTCCGGGGTGTAGGATGCAGGGGCTTTGAATTTTCCCACCGGATATTTCATTATATCTTCACTCATAAGAAATTATTTAGGGTTAAATAGGGTGTGTAAATTTTGCTTAGTTTAAACAAGCTTTGCGCTAATTTAGCGTTTTGTTCCTTTTACTGGTAATATGATTAAGAGACTGCTGCTTTTTTTACTAATTTTTGAATATTCTGCGCTTCGGGCGCAAACCATAAAAACCGATGTAGTGGTTATTGGCGGCACGCCCAGCGGCATGGCAGCGGCCATTCAAAGCAGCCGGAGCCGCCTGAAAACGGTACTGGTAATAAATGGATACTCCCTAAAAGACAACCTGCCGGCCGGTGACGCAGAAATTACCACGAACAGCAACTTGTCATCGGGCATCTGGGGCGAATTCAGGCACTGCGTTCGTCAAACGCAGTCCAAAGGTACCGGAGCAGATACCTCCTGGAATGCTCCCTTAAAACTAAATATCGATACCGGCATTGCTATACTAAATAGAATCAGCGATACTGTTAAAAATTTAACAGTTAATGCCGATGCCAAATTCAGCCAGATCAAAAAAGACGGAGACCGCTGGGAGGTGATGTTTTCGGATGGAAAGAATACACTGGAGATAAAAGCAAAAGTTGTGATCGATGCCACAGCAGATGGCGGCATTGCCCTGAAAGCAGGCGGCAAACTCCGCTATCCGTTTTACGGTAAAACCGATGGCGGGAACAATATCTACCGTACGTCCATAGCCGCGGCCGAAAGCCTGCCGACAGACATGTTTGCCCCGTCGGCCGGGAATTATCCGCAATACCCGGCCTATTTTGTGCCGCTGTATGCTGTCGTGGCAAATAACTTAGACAATGTTTTAGTAACCGAAATGGCCATTCCCGGCAAAAGGGATATCCAATACCTGCCATTCCAATTGCAATTAGGACAAGGCGTTGGCGCAACCGCTGCTTACCTCGCCTTCTTCAAAACTACCACCCAGCACTTGAACGTGAGGATTATCCAGGGCGAGATATTGGATTTTAAAGGTTACCTGCTGCCCATTGCCGACATCAAACAAACCGACGTTGAATGGCGGGCAGTACAGCAAGTATCGGCTTCAGGATTATTGCGCGGTAAGGAGATCAACAATAAATTCCTGTTCATGCCGGATTCAACCGTAAACACCGCCGAAATAAAACCGGTACTTACAGAAATTTACACCCGCGCCTTTTTGTGGTTCAACAAAGAAAAGCCCGGTGATAAATTTACCGTAGGCAATACCCTGTCGTTCATCAGCGACTATACCCTTACCGATCCCTTAATACTCAATCGAAGCATGCAAAAAGCCTGGAAAGGGGTTTATAAATTCCAGTCAGATTTCGATGTCAACCGCCCAATCACCCGGCTGGAATTTGCTGTTTTGGCCAATAAGTTTTTAAATCCCTTTGCAAGGACAGTGGATTTGAGCGGGAGGCTGGTGAATTAAGAATTTACTAAAAACATGCCGGTAATTTTGGCTAAAGCCCATTTTCTCCAAACCTGCTATTCCGTCGGTTAAAACCGACGGTTTGCGGACAGGCGAACGATCCCCTCCAATTCGTACCTTTCAGCTTTCGCCTTTAACCTTTCGCCTCTCCTCATTGTACCAAAAAACTTACCCCGCTATCATTTATACAAATCGTATAAAACCATACCTTTGCCCGGTAAAATACAAAAAACCATGAGTTTCAGAACTGAACACGATACCATGGGCGAGGTACAGGTACCTGCCGACAAATACTGGGGCGCACAAACCGAGCGCTCGCGCAATAACTTTAAGATTGGTCCGGAGGCCTCAATGCCGAAGGAAATCATTGCCGCTTTTGCTTACCTGAAAAAAGCAGCCGCCTATACCAATACCGATTGCGGCGTGCTGCCTGCCGAAAAACGCGATCAGATTGCGCAGGTGTGCGACGAGATCCTGGCCGGCGGACTGGCCTCTGAGTTCCCGCTGGTGATCTGGCAAACCGGCTCGGGCACACAATCGAACATGAACGTGAACGAGGTGATCTCGAACCGTGCGCACGTACTGGCAGGCAACAAACTTGGCGAAGGCAAACCTTTCATCCATCCTAATGATGACGTGAACAAATCGCAATCGTCAAACGATACCTATCCAACTGCCATGCACATCGCCGCCTACAAAATGGTGACTGATGTGACCATCCCCGGCATCGAAAAACTGCGCGATACGCTGAAGGCAAAATCGGAGGCGTTTAAAAGTGTAGTAAAGATTGGTCGGACGCATTTAATGGACGCCACGCCGCTTACTTTGGGTCAGGAGTTCTCGGGCTATGTATCACAGCTGGATCATGGTTTGAAAGCATTAAAAAACACACTCGGCCACCTTTCAGAACTGGCGCTGGGCGGCACTGCCGTGGGTACCGGCATTAACACCCCTAAGGGCTATGATGTAAAGGTTGCCGAATACATAGCACAATTTACCGGCCTGCCATTTCGCACGGCTGAAAATAAATTTGAGGCACTTGCTGCACACGACGCCATTGTAGAGAGCCACGGTGCGCTGAAACAAATTGCAGTTTCGCTGATGAAGATAGCGAACGATATCCGTATGCTGGCATCGGGCCCACGCTCGGGTATCGGCGAAATCCATATCCCGGATAATGAGCCGGGATCATCGATCATGCCGGGCAAGGTTAATCCAACCCAGAACGAAGCGGTTACCATGGTTGCTGCCCAGGTAATGGGGAACGACGTAGCTGTATCTGTAGGCGGATCGATGGGGCACTACGAACTGAACGTATTTAAACCGGTAATGGCAGCTAACTTTTTGCAATCGGCGCGTTTAATTGGCGATGCTTGTGTTTCGTTCAACGATCATTGCGCGGCCGGTATCGAACCAAATTACGACGGTATCAAGAAGCACCTCGAAAACTCTTTGATGCTGGTTACCGCTCTTAACCCGCACATCGGTTACGAAAATGCGGCTAAAATTGCCAAGAAAGCGCTGAAAGAAAACCTGTCGCTGCGTGAATCGGCGCTGGCGCTGAACCTGCTCACCAACGAGCAGTTTGATGCATGGGTTCGCCCGGAAGATATGATCGGCAGTTTAAAATAACTTACCTAAGTCCCTCTCTTAAATGAGAGGGACTTGAAAAAATGTGCAATAGATGATGCTGAGAGCCTTTCGTCTTTTACCTTTCACCTTTTACCTCCTCGCGGTTTTCTGCTTTTTGCTTTCTGCTTTCGCCTCATCCTGCTCTTTCAATCCAAACAAGCAAACACCGGGGCAGGCATACCTGCAGGGCGAATGGCAGCAGGATTCGGTGGCAGGACAAAAAAAGCTGATCGATTATTCATTATATCGGGTAACTTTTAGTTGCGATTCTTTTTTTATGAAGATCGATTCGCACAGTAAGGTCAATGCCGATGCCGACAGTTGCACCCGCAAAGGCTATTGGACGGAATATTGCAAAGGCACCTATCACCAAAGCAACGATACCCTGCACTTGAAAGGAGAGTTCTGCAATGCCGATAAATCCATTAAAGACGAAAAGACCTGCCTGCGCTACGGCACTTATGAGGAATATTTTAAGGTGACGAAAAAGACCGATTCGGTAATACGTTTCGCCAGTACATCGAACGTTATTCCTATCGATGCACGGCTGATCAAAAGAACATCCTGTATTCCAAAACCACTATAAGACATACACATGAAAACGAATTTTCTAAAGAAACTGGCTTTGGGCATAGCCATCATCTATGCACCGCTGCAAACCATGGCCTGGGGGCAGCAAGGTCACCGCATTTGCGGACAAATAGCCGACAGTTATTTAACTCCCCAAGCCCGCAAAGCAATTAAAGACATTTTGGGCGATGAATCTATCGCCATGGCAAGCAACTGGGCTGATTTCATTAAATCAGACCCCAGCTACAGCTACCTGTACAACTGGCATTTTATTGATTTCGATAAGGCTTATACCAAGTCGGAAATGGAAGATTTCCTGGCGCACGACACCAATACCGATGCCTACACCAGGATGAATTTTATGATAGCAGAACTGAAAAAGAAAGATCTGCCCAAAGAAAAGAAACTGCTTTACCTGCGCATATTGATCCATGTGATAGAAGACGTGCACCAGCCTATGCACACCGCCCATACCGACGACAAAGGCGGCAACGATTTTAAAGTGAAATGGTTCAACAACGATACCAACCTGCACTCTATCTGGGATTCGCAATTGATCGAATTTCAACAGTTAAGCTACACCGAATATGCAGCTGCAATAAACCATACCACTTTAGAGCAGCGCAAGGAACTGCAAAAAGCACCTATATCGGAATGGTTATATGAATCGAACCAACTGGCAGAGAAATTCTATTCAGAGATCAAACCCGGACAAACACTCAGCTATAAATACAATTTCGATCACCTTGAAACCCTCAACAAGCAACTGCTGAAAGCAGGTGTTAGATTGGCCGGAGTGCTGAATTCTATTTTTGGTTGATTTGTTGAAAAGTTGGAATGTTATAAGGTTGAAAAGTTAACACCAACCAGGCAACATTCCAACTTTTCAACCTTACAACATTCCAACGATAATGAAGATACTGATGATCTGTCTCGGCAATATATGCCGGTCGCCGCTGGCGCATGGGATAATGGAGCACCTTGTAAAAGAGCAGGGCCTGGATTGGGAGATTGATTCCGCAGGCACAGGCAACTGGCATGTAGGGCAGGGCCCCGATCGCCGCTCAACCCGCACTGCCCGCGAACATGGCATCGATATCAGCCACCAGGTTTGCCGCCTGTTCCGCATAAGCGACTTTGACGAGTATGATCACATCTTCGTGATGGACAAAAGTAACCTGAGCGACATTCTCGCAAAGGCCCGCAATGATCAAGACCGCAAAAAAGTACGACTGCTGCTCGGCGATCAGATCGTCCCTGACCCATACTATGATGACAGCCAGTTTGAGCCCGTTTTCCAGATGATAGAGAAGGGCTGCAAGGAAATTATTAAGGAGCTGACGGGAAAGTAATTAATTCAAAAGCCAGGGCCTGTGTGACTCCTTCCTCGGGGAAGGAAGGGGAGGTAGGGGCTTTTCGAATTTCCCTTTAACCATTACTTCTTATCCAAAAACCACAAAACCTTCTTCATTAATGATACCCGCTTATTGGTAAACGGATGATCTGTTTGCCAAACCTCGTAATCGAAATAGGCTTTATTGTGGGCTTTGATGTCATCAGCGAGGGCTTTGTTGGCCGTCATTTCATCAAGCATGATCACCTGTTTTTTTGATAAGGCATTTACTGCATTATGAAGATTGAAATATCCCGGATCATTAATAACAGGCTGGAACAGTTCTGCAGTTGTGGCATTCAATACAAAATACTGGCCGCTGGCTTTAGCTATATCCTGTAACCGGTTAGGGCCTTTAAACCGTTGAACGTCCTGGTAAATATCCCAGGCCGAAAGCGCGAAGCCTTTTTTAACGCCGGGCAAATAGGTTAACGCCTTCAAACAAACAAAGCCGCCCATACTGTGACCGAACAACGCTATATTGGCTGTATCGATCTTGAATTTTGCAGCATTGGCTTTACACCAGGCCACTACATTCACTACATCTTCCACACAGTTTTTAAAATTGAATTTCCCCTGGCTGCCCCACGACCCGCGGTAATCGAAATAAACAACATTCCACCCATGCGCGCGTACTACCTGCGCCAGATCGAGGTTGCGCTCGTTACCCGGAAAACCGTGTAGGAGCAGCAGCGTTGGATGTTTCTCCGCCCCGTTGGCCGTCATAATAAAACCCTGCAATTTGCTTTGTCCCGAAGGAATGTTCAGCTCCGCGAAGCTTGCTGGAGATTTTGGGTCCCATTTCAGATCTTTGATCACCAGCTCATCACTGCCTTGCTGGGCAAATGAACTAACTGCGGCTGAAAGAAAAACGGAGAGGCAAATTATAAATCTTTTCATGTTCGTAGGTATTCAGGTTGAGGTACTAATATAGCAATAATCAGCGGGTTAGCGGTCCATTTTGAAAAATGCCAGGTCTATTCCATTCCTCACATAGTTGCCATCACGTTTCATGCCCAGCTTTTCGAGCACACGCTGCGAGGGGACATTACCATGCTCGGTAACGGCAACAAAATGTGCATCCGGTTTTATTTTGAGCATTTGTTTTAATAGCGCTTCACCCATTTCTGACGCAAGGCCTTTTCCCCAGTACTTATGCCGGAAAACATAACCCAACTCGATGCTGCCGCTGCCATCATCGAACGGACGTAGCAGACACAGGCCAATAAAATCTTTATCAACGTTATTAAACACGCCCCATCTGCCGGTGACATTCCCTTTCGGTGCAGGATTAAGATATTCGAAAAACACCATACGAAGCTCATCACGGCTGCGGTTGGGAAGGTATTGGGTTACGCGCTCATCCTCGAAAAGATCGAGATAGATCTTCTCCTCCAGCGGTTTGAACAGGCGAATGGTTAATCGCGGGGTTTCGGCTATGATAGTCATAAGCCAAATGTAATGAAGTAATGGCCTTGATTTTACCGGGATTAATTTGGAGAATGTAATTTTTCTCGAAAACTTTGTCATCCTGAGCGCGAGCGAAGGATCTTATATAACTACAAAGGTCTCGAACTATCAGTCGCCTGCCTATCTAATGAATAAGATCCTTAGCCCGCGCTCAGGATGACAAATAAGGACCACGAACGCTCGGCTTACCCTTCTGCAAATTTCAACTATAAAAAGTACCTTTGCGCGTTATGGCAGCTATAAAACCATCAGTACCAAAAGGCACGCGCGATTTTTCACCTATTGAAATGGTGCGCCGCAATTATATTTTCAACACCATTAAAACTGTTTTTCGCAAATACGGCTATCAGCAGATCGAAACGCCGAGTATGGAAAACCTCTCAACCCTTACCGGTAAATATGGCGAAGAGGGCGACAAGCTGATGTTTAAAATACTCGATAACGGCGTGCTCATCAATTCAAAGCTGATTGGGGCTTTTACTAACCTGCACGACCAATTGAGAGGCCATCATTTTGATGTTAATCAATATGATGCCGATTTTAAAGGCGAAGAACACATCCTCCGCCCCAAGTTTGCCGAGAAGCATAAAGACCTGCCGCGCGAGGACTACCACAAGCAGATGGCCAAATACGATGACATGACGGAAGTGGCCCGAAAATCAAACTTCAACCTGGTGTCGTCCGTTTCTGAAAAGGCGCTGCGCTATGATCTCACCGTACCCTTTGCCCGTTACGTGGTGATGCACCAGAACGAGATCACGTTCCCGTTCAAGCGTTTCCAGGTACAGCCGGTTTGGCGTGCCGATCGTCCGCAGAAAGGCCGTTACCGCGAGTTTTACCAATGCGATGCCGACGTAGTGGGCTCAGATAGTTTGCTGAATGAGGCTGAATTTGTATTGATCTACGACGAAGCGCTGACCAAACTCGGGCTGCAAGATTTCACCATCAAAATCAACAATAGAAAAATTCTATCAGGAATTGCTGAGTTAATAGACAAACACGATAATATTATTGATCTCACCGTAGCGATAGATAAACTGGATAAAATTGGTCTCGACGGCGTAGTTGTCGAACTAATGGATCGCGGTTTCAGCGCTGAGGATATCGAGCAGATCAAGCCGGTTATTTTGTTGGAAGGTACCAATCGCGAGAAATTAGAAAGTCTGCGTGAAGCCCTGTCAAAATCAGCAACGGCAATGAAAGGCTGCGACGAAATTGAAACCGTGCTGAACTACATCGATGCCTGCAAACTCCAGACCGCCAGGCTTGAACTGGACATCACCCTGGCCCGCGGACTAAACTATTACACCGGCGCCATCTTCGAAGTAAAGACCAACGAAGTAGCCATGGGCAGTATCGGCGGCGGCGGTCGTTATGACGATTTAACAGGTATGTTCGGCCTGAAAGGCTTAACCGGCGTAGGTATCTCGTTCGGTGCCGACCGCATTTATGATGTAATGGATGAGCTGAATCTTTTCCCCGAAGCTACCAGTCAAACAACCCGATTGCTCATCTGCTGCTTTGATAAAGACGGTGAACAATTTGCCTGGCCCATCTTACAACAACTGCGCAATCAGGATGTTAAGGCTGAGCTTTACCCGGCAGGCGCCAAATTAAAGAAACAATTGGATTACGCCAACAATAAGAATATCCCTTTCACCATCATTATCGGCAGCGAGGAAATTGAAAGCGGTTTGTTAACTATAAAAGATATGCGTTCAGGCGTGCAGGAAAAATGCAGGGCTGAAGAAATCATCAATATCATTAATAGATAAATTTCGCATCATTAGAGACACAATACCTTGTGTCTCTAATGATGCCGATTTCTAACCCGTGGAGACGCGATACTTCGTGTCTCCTAACCCAAGACAAGCCTCACCTTTTAGCCAACGGCCTCAGACCTCCGTGTCCTCTGTGCCGTCCCCCCCCCCC
>DATCQV010000039.1:0-9288 GCA_036569325.1 Mucilaginibacter sp.
GGAAACAACTATAAGTGAAATCAAAGGGCTTTTTCTCAGAAAGATTCACGCTGTGACTTTCAAAGGATGGCTGCTAAAAATCACGCTATTCATCTTCGCTTTTACCTTAAATAAAATTGTATAACTAACAACTTGAGTTAAATAGTACAGTTATGAATTTCAAAATTGAAGGTATTGCCCCGTTGTTGCATGTGTTCGATATGCCTGCGTCGTTGAAGTTTTACCGCGATATCCTGGGCTTTTCGGTAGTAATGTCGTCAGAACCGGATGATGAGACGAATTGGGTTTTACTAAGGCTCAATAATATCGAGCTTATGCTGAATACCCAATACGAGAAGGAAAATCGCCCGAACACAGCCGATAACCAGCGCATAAAGATGCATCAGGACACCTATCTTTATTTTGGCTGCGAGGATACCGATGCGCTCTACGAACACCTGAAAAGTAACGGCGTTGTCCTTAATAAGCCCGAAATTACTGTATACAACTGGAAGGCGATCAATTTTAAAGATCCCGATGGCTACGGTTTGTGTTTTCACTGGCCGCTGCCAAATAATTAATCCATAGGAGTTACAATTAAAGCAAAAGCCCCGGAATTATCCCCGGGGCTTTTGCTTTAACTGGATTTCAATCTCTTACATCTGAACAACCTGGGCTTTCAGGCTCAGAATAATTTTGCCTAAAGAGCCGATCAGGTTTGAAGGCAGGCCGTTTTTGTTAGCACCTTTCACTACATCGTCAACAAATGCATCAAAATCGGCACTGGTTGCTTTGCCGTTCATACGAGGATTTTTTGCCGGGTTGTGCGCATCTGTCATACTTAGTCCGGTGTAGGTATAGCTCTTGGCTCCAGTGCCTACCGCCACAAAGGTTGTAAGATTATCACTCAGTTCTGTGAAACCGGATAGATTACCGCTGGTCACTTCGCTAAGCAGTATCGTGAAATGCCCGTTAATGCGTGAATCGGCAGCAATAACGAAAATCGTACTATCGATTACCGATCTGATACCCAAGCGGCCCTTTTCAATCATGGTGCCGGGATGTGTCGGGTCGTTAACTTTTGCCGTTCCCCCGAGCGAATCATACAATGTAGCTTTAACAGGGGTAACGTTGTTCGATTTGTTACTGCAAGCCTGTATTACTAAAATAGCGGCAAGCGTTACGATACCCGTAAATAATAACGTAATTTTTTTCATGATTTCTGTGTTTTAGATTGTTTTAGCGATGAATTTGTAAATTTTGTACCCGTACGATGTGGATGCCACAGGGCAGCTGCTTTTCAGATTTTCTGCTGTCGGCTTAAATCTTTCGGCGGGGAAGGAGAAGTTTGCTTTAAAGTCTTTGACGATTTGGTCGCCGGTTGTTTTTACGGGATAAAATGTAAAAATAACGATGTTGCTTTCGGGGCTTACCAAAACATGATCAATACCTTTCTGATGGTACATCCATGCCGTTATTTTATTAACATCTTCTTGAGTAAGCTGTTGCTTAATGTCCATCCGCGCCATCACTTTTGTTGAGGCATCAGCTTTGGGCCTGTACACATAATAAATGTGAGCTGCAAGTACAGCTAACAACAACAGCAGCGTCCCCAGCGAATAGAGCAATACCTTTTTTAGTGTTTTCATTATTTTGATTTTAGTTTGTTTCGGATTTCGAGAAAATTTACCGCGCTGTGTTAATTACGGTAAAACGATGCAACGTGGTTTTGCGGGTTTAGAATAATTCGCAGAGATATTGGGAATAAGGCTAAACCACGAAATATTAAGTGCCGGTTAAATATCCTTATCGCCATTAAAACCATTACGCCCGCTATTAGTTAACTATTTATTTACGCCGAAACGTTCCGGATAATAATCAGTTAACATGTATTCAACCTTTACAATATTTCCCCCGAAAAAAATATTCCTGCTTTCACTGTTAGCTCTTTTCATTTGTCCTTTTATCGCTGCTGCGCAGATTCAGATCGATCCAAAACAGCAGCGGGAGGCCGACAGCCTCAGGAAGGTTAACGGGAACGGTGTCTTTTCACAGCCTCAGCAAAAACATTTCGGCCGTGGCGCGCTTTTTCTCGGAATTTCGGAAATTACACCATGGATACTGGACCGCTACATCTCTAATAAAGATTACGCCCACATCTCATGGAAAACAGTAGGCCATAATATTAATCCAGGCAGCTGGGAATTTGACAATGACGAATTTCAGACCAACCAATTCGGGCACCCGTATCATGGCAGTAATTTTTACAGTGCTTTCAGGGTAAATGGCTATAGTTTCTGGCAATCAGCCCCGGCAGCGTTTGCGGGCAGCTATTTGTGGGAAACCTTTGCCGAGAACCAGGCCCCAGCACCGAACGATTTTATCAATACCAGCTATGGCGGCGTTATTCTCGGTGAAATGACCTATCGCTTATCCAATAAGATCGTCAACAATAAAACACGCGGTTTTAAAAGACAAGTGAACGAAGTGTTTGCCTTCCTTATAAACCCCATGAACGGCCTGCACCGAATCACTACCGGCCAATGGGGAAAGGTTACCGGTAATTCGGCCGAACGCGATTCGTCAAAGATCCATGCTGAATTTGGGTTAGGGGTGAGGACTTTCAATACCGACAAAACCAACGCGCAAACCGGATGGTACGGACACATAAAGCTATTGTACGGCACGCCTTATGAAAATTACCGAACACCGTTCAGCAATTTTACGGCCGATATAGAATTTGGTAAGGACGACAGTACGCGCATCAATACAGTGAGCGTTTATGGCTCGCTGGCGGGTTGGGAAATCGCCTCGACAGAAAAGTATCAGCATCTTGCCATTCTATCGGCTAATTATGATTACATCCGCAACGTGGCGTTTTTCTACGGGGCGCAAAGTTTAAGGATCAATGTTCTGTCAGAGTTCGATATCTCTAAAAAAATAACCATCAACACTTCTGTAGGTGGTGGCGCCGTGATATTAGGCGCGGTGCCGGATAAGTTCCTCACCCGCGGGCGCAACTATGATTATGGCTCAGGGGCGGCGTTGAATCTGAGCGGAGGTATAACCGTTGCCAATAAACTCAATTGCACGCTCAATTACCGGGGAGGCTGGCTGGTAACGTTAAATGGTAACGCATCGCACTACTTTGTGCATACTTTCTCCAGCGAGGTAAGCTATAACATTATTAAAAACCTTGCAATTACGGCCGAACCGGGCTATCTTACATTGAATGCTTACTATAAACAGTTTCCAACGCAAAACAACCGTTATCCTTATTTCCGGAGTTCGCTGCGATACTCGATAGATTTTGACTAACTTTTATAAACAAAAAAGACGGCCATTTTTCAACAACCATCTTTCCATTTATTAATTACGGAGGATATAAACTCGTTTATCCGGCGGCAGGCAGTTCTATGTAAAAAATGGTTCCTTTGGGAACGTTAGGCTCGAACCAGATCTTACCGCCGTGCAGCTCTATTATTCTTTTGGAGATAGATAAACCTAAACCAAATGGCTGCTCGCCGTTAGTTCCGGTTTTCTTTGCCGGGGTAAACATCTCAAAAATGGTTTCTTCCTGCCCTGCCGGAATACCAACGCCGTTATCGGCGACGTAAACCAAAATATGATCGTTAGCCTCTTTAATCCCCACTTTAATAACCTCGCCGGTATAGCTGAACTTGATGGCATTCACGATAAGGTTATTGATAACACGCCATATCTTTTCATGGTTAATGTCGGCCATAATTGGCTCGTCGCTTGTTTCAAATATCAGTTGCTGCTTTTTGTCCTTAGCGCGGTATTGCAGCAATTCAACTGAATCGTAAAGCAGCGCACGCAGATCGAGGCGTTGTTTTACCAGGCGTTCATCTTCATCAGCCAGGCCCGATTTCAACAGCTCGTTGATCATTTCCATAGAGTGCAAGCCTGTAGTTTCAATTAGCTTCAGCATGGTTTTGCTGTCTTCAGAAAACTCATCCTCAACCATTAGCATAGAGGCAAGGCCGGTAATGCCCGATAGCGGGTTCCGCAGGTCGTGCGCCATTACACGCATAATGCGGAGGTAATTTTTATTGGTTCGTTCCACTTCCTCGAGCGTATGCTGCAACTGCTGGTTTTGCTGAGCGAGTAAGTGGAGATTTCCTTTAGTGTCTTTCAGTGTTCGGCTAATCATGAAAATAGATATTATTAAAAAAATTATGATCAAGGTTAAAAAGACCAGGGGGGACAGTCCCGTCGTGGCCAACAGTATTAATTTTGTTGTTATTAATTTCATTATCAGGTACGATGTGTTGCAGTAGTTCAGGTGATTAAATAAACTCTTGCAGCAAATTGTTTCAATACCAGGGTAAATTATGCACTTAAACGATAGAAGCGGCGAAATGGTTGTGCACATTGTTTATTGGGCATCCGGCCATTATAAAGAATGATCTTTGGAATGACCCAATCCGGCAGAATCAATGTATATTGGTTTCAAAATATGAAAAGGATAATTACCGACACCACGATGGTGATAGCCATATTACTGATGGCTGTTTATCAAACAGGAAATGCTCAAAATAGAACCACAGATCCGCAGGCCGGATCAAAATTCAGGGTGATAGGCTATTTACCGGCATTTGGGATGAGGAACACAGGTACAGAAAACTTCGATTTTGGCAGGATAAATTACCTGAACATTGCCTTTGTAAACCCTGATTCTAATGCCTTTTTTAAACCAATGCCAGCTTTGACGGATATTGTGAACGCCGCTCACGCAAAACATACTAAGGTATTGATCTCGATAGGCGGAGGATCAGCCCCGGCTTATTATTCTTCGTTGATGTCTGATTCTTTGCGCAGTAAACTCATCGCCGACCTGGTTAAGCTGGCTGTAGATTATAATCTCGATGGTATCGACGTCGATCTTGAAGGCGAACGCATCGACCATAATTATGAATCTTTTGTAACCGGGCTATCAGCAGCACTTAAACCGGCCGGCAAATTGCTGACTGCAGCGGTTGCTACGGCCTACGCTTCAAGATATACAGACAAAGGGCTGTCGGTTTATGATTTTATCAATATCATGTCGTACGATAAAACCGGTCCGTGGCGACCGGAAAATGCAGGTCCGCATGCACCTTATGAAATGGCGGTGAGCGATCTGGATTACTGGACAAATACGCGACACATTGCCAAAGAAAAACTAAGCCTCGGCGTACCTTTTTATGGCTACGGTTTTGGTACGGGGGCACCATCTGATATCAATTTCAAAAAACTGATTAGTCAATATCCCGGTTCAGAAAATGCCGACCAATTCACCGTAACTGATGGAGGGGTAATTTACTACAATGGAATCCCGACCATAAAAAACAAAACCGCGCTGGCGCTGCAGAACGCAGGCGGCATAATGATATGGCAATTGATGGGCGATGCAGAAGGGGAAAAGTCGCTACTGAATGTCATTAATACTGTTATCAATTCATATAAATAGAATTATCACATCATCTGATGAATGCGCGATTCTATAAAACATTTGTGTTTGAATAAGCCGGGTTGAAATGCATGTCCATACTACCCCCCCGAAATGGCATGCCTGGCCCCCTATAAAACGAAAAGCTGAATTTATATTTGTTCTGTATAAGAAAGACATTAATAAAACCACCAATATGAGAAGATTAACATCATTTATGCACATATCACTTGATGGCTTTACTACCGATGCAGAAGGAAGCATGAGATGGGTAAAAGTTGACGAGGAGCTTTTTGACTACGCCGGTTTCGCCACCGACGCTTCTGATCTGGCTATTTACGGTCGCGTTACCTACCAGATGATGGACGCTTACTGGCCAACAGCAGGAGATGAACCTGGTGCATCAAAGCATGATAAGGAACATTCCGCCTGGTATAACGCAGTGCAGAAAGTGATCGTATCAAAAACGATGAACGATGCGGATAAAGCCAACACTACATTTGTTAGCGATGATGTTCACGGTCAAATAAACGCGCTGAAGCAGCAGGAGGGAAAGAATATGGTGATGTTTGGCAGCCCCGGCCTTGTTCATACCATGATGCATTATAACCTGATCGACGATTACTGGCTGTTTATTAATCCTGTATTGTTAGGAGCCGGTAAGCGATATTTCGATGACATCAATCAGCGGATAGACCTTAAATTGGTTGAAAATAAAACTTTTTCCAACGGCGTGATTGGTTTACATTACGAAAAAGCCTGATCAATCTAAATCGATAATTATGAAAAAACCTGAAAGCGTTGAAGAATACATAGAAAGTTT
This sequence comes from Mucilaginibacter sp., assembly GCA_036569325.1. Lineage (GTDB taxonomy): Bacteria > Bacteroidota > Bacteroidia > Sphingobacteriales > Sphingobacteriaceae > Mucilaginibacter. The sequence goes on from DATCQV010000039.1 coordinate 6,255, forward strand.
CCCCGCAGATATTCAAAAAATGCTGCAGCAGTTCAGGGCGGTGATAAAAGAAGCCGCCCCGCACGCGACCGAGACAATAAGCTATGCCATGCCTGCATTTAAGCAGGATGGTAAAGTATTTGTGTATTATGCAGCATTCACTAACCACATCGGCCTTTATCCGACTGCAATAGGCGTGGAGGCTTTTGAGCATAAGCTCACTGAATATAAATATTCGAAGGGCGCTATTCAATTTCCATTCGATAAACCTTTTCCGTTTGACCTCGTGACCGAGATTGTAAAGTTTAAGGTAATCGATAACGCGAAGAAGGCTAAAAAATAATCAGCCTCTGCCTTTCCAGTCTATCCCATTAATGCCGTTTTGATGTAAACGCTCGATCAGTTGCCCGGTATGGTGCTGTATATGCCTGATATTGTATAATTGCAGCTCGAATTTTGTCATCTTGAGCCACGGGAAACCGCTTGCATCTTCGAAGCTTTCTTCATTTACTTTGGTATCTGCTTTATTTGCAACCAGCTCCGCATAGGCCATCAATTCATCCTTTGGGTACACTTTAAACGACGATTGACCTTCGTTTAATCTGCCTAATTGGTTATAGTCCGGCCGGTGCTTATCCCACGGAATAAATGATTCCACACTTTCTGACAAATAAAGATCAGTATAAAAAAGGGCGTGATAAACAATGCGCCAGTAAGCGCTGTCATAATTATCATCAATCCAAAGCTCGTTTGGGCATTTTTGCATCGTATCGGTTAGCATAGTCAAGGCGGCATGGTATTGAGAGATTATGGCAGCTTTCATACGATAAATTTAAAGAATATTTAAGATGCGATTGATGACATTTGCGGTTAATAAAGTATTTATTTGATTTTCGTACCTTTAAACTATGACATCATATCTCGAACTGCAAACGTTCTATAAAAACATCCCCGGTCAGTCGCCATCGGTAATCAATAGCGATATCGGGCATTTTAATATTTTCAAGATAGAAGATATTGTCGCCCCGAAGAATAAACAACCTGCCTACAGCCGCCGCAGTTTTTATAAGGTAAGTCTAATCACCGGACATAATAAGTTGCATTACGCCGATAAGTGTATCGAGATCAAAGAAACGGCGTTGGTATTCACTAACCCGATGATCCCTTATAAATGGGAACGAATCAGCGAGGAGCAAAGCGGCTATTTCTGCATTTTTACCGAGCCTTTTATCAATCAATTCGGCAACGTAAAAGATCTGCCCGTTTTTCAGTTTACCGACGCGTCTATCATCCCGCTTAAGACTGAAGAAGTTTCATATTACAAAGGCCTGTTTTTGAAAATGTTTGAAGAGGTGCAAAGCGACTATATTTATAAGTACGATCTGCTGCGGCATCTGCTGATGGGGGTAGTGCATTCAGCCCAAAAGCGCCAGCGTTCATGGGGTAATATTTATGCAGGCAACAACGCTTCTGAACGGATAGCCTCCATTTTTATGGAATTACTTGAACGGCAGTTTCCCATAGAACTGGCTTATCAAACGGTTAAACTTAATTCGCCATCAGCCTTTGCAAAGCAGTTGAATATCCATGTAAACCACCTGAACAAAGCGCTTAAAGAAATCACCGGGCAAACCACCTCGCAGCTAATCGATAACAGGATTTTGCAGGAAGCCAGGATCCTGCTTAAGAGTACCAGCTGGAGCATTGGCGAAGTGGCCTGGGGACTCGGTTATGAAGAGCCTAACCATTTCTCCAGTTTTTTTAAAAGCAAGACCAAATTAACACCGAATCAATTTCGTCAATCATCAATTGATTGATTTTTGTATTTTTTGATTTCGTTTTGATATAGCGGCGGCTTGATTTGTAACGAACTTTGTTCCATAAAAATTAAACTATCATGTGGACAAAAAATAACATCCCCGATCAATCGGGAAAAACGATCATCGTAACAGGCGCCAATGCCGGCATCGGTTTTGAAACCGCACTTGCATTATATGAAGCAGGCGCGAATGTAGTACTGGCCTGTCGCAACATCGATAATGCCAACAAGGCCATCAGCAAATTGAAAGAAAAAGGCGGCAAAGGCACGCTGGAAGCCATGCAGCTTGATCTGGCCGATCTGAATGCCGTTAAACAATTTGCCGATGATTTTCTGAAAACACATCAGCAGCTCCATATCCTTATCAACAATGCTGGAGTAATGGTGCCCCCTGTTTCGAAAACTGTTCAGGGCTATGAATTGCAGTTCGGCGTTAACTTTTTAGGGCATTTTGCGCTGACCGGTTACTTATATCCTTTACTTAATTCAACCCCAAACTCGCGTGTTGTCACCGTAAGCAGTATGGCTTATTTACGCGGTGCTATTGACTTTGGGAACCTGCATACGGAGAAAGATTACGACCCGATGCGTGAATATGCTCAAAGCAAGCTGGCCAATATTTATTTCACACGCGAATTACAACGAAGGATAGTTGCAGCAGGAGATCAGACTGTTTCTATCGCAGCCCAACCAGGAGCCAATAAAACTGAATTGGCCCGCCACATGGATATTGAAGCTTATGAGGCTGCCAAAAAACGCGTAGGCGAACTGATGGATCCATGGCAAGGCGCTTTACCATCGTTATTTGCGGCAACTGATGCTAATGCACAACGCGCAGAACTTTACGGCCCTGATCAGGATGGCGGCTATCGTGGGTATCCGGCTTTGGCCGAGCTTGCACCGCACGCTTTAGATAATGAAACAGCCAAAAAGCTTTGGGATTGGGCAGAACAGGAAACAGGTATTCATTACCCGGCTGTTTAAACCGTTGCTATATTTCAAAACCCAATCTCTTTTTCCTCTTTGCGGCCGCTGTGCGTAAACCGACAACGAAGGCATGCACGAAAGTTACTGAACGAACGAGGCCTGGAATTTCTGGAAGAAACTTTATAGCTGTCATTAAAATCTTTATAAGGCTTCATTTAGGTGGATTTGGTAATAATTGCTAAATTGTCGGCTCTAATAAACCAACCAGTTATAAAAACACAGCCAATGAAAAGTTACTCAACATTCCGC
>DATCQV010000040.1:0-9346 GCA_036569325.1 Mucilaginibacter sp.
CAACAAATCATCTACAAAACAAAATATTCCTATAATTTTATCCTTGGTAAGCATCTGAGCATCCTTTAGTTGTGGTAAACCAAAGTTCTTACTTTTGATGCTTACTTCTTTTTTTTATAACCCGCAACTTGAGTTAATTAATTGCTCCAATGCATTCAGATGCTGTTTAAAGGCAGTTTTTCCTTTTTCGGTAGATTCGTAAGTTGTGTTGGGCTTGCGGCCCAGAAACGATTTGTGCACTATGATATATTCCTCCTTTTCCAGCGCTTTAAGGTGAGAGGCCAGGTTACCGTCGGTAGTATCCAGCAGTTCTTTGAGCGAGTTAAAATCGTATCGCTCGTTCACCATCAGCACACTCATGATCTGCAGCCTCAGGCGGTTTTCAAATGCTTTATCAAGTTTCTCGAATGGGACTTTCACCTGTCGTATTTAAAGTACATCACGCTGCCGTAAACAATGTGCAGCACACCAAAACCAATGGCCCAAAATAGCAAACCATAACCGGGCAGACAAGCGGCAATCAACCCTAAAATTATTTCACTGATGCCGAGGTATTTAACCATGGTAAAAGTGAAATTACTGGCACCAACCAGGCTCAATCCGTAGAAGATTAACGATGCCGGACCCACGATTCCATAAAAGCCGTGGTACAAAAATATTAATATCATCAGTCCGCCGGTTACCAGCGGCACTGCCATGTGGAATAGCATCGACTGGCTGATCTTGCCAAAAATAGGCTGGCCTTTTCTTTTCGCCTTATTTTTGGTAAGGATAACGCCCGATGCCAGCGAAAGTATCAGTACGCTCATTGCTACGATGAAGAGCTGGGTTATGCTTTCGGGATATTTTGCCCTGCTCAGGTCGGCGTAAATGATTGTTGGGCCCTGGTAAACAATGCGGTAAGCTATTGCTGCGCCAATAAGCGCATAAATGCCTGCTAACACCCCCGACAAACCGTTCAGGGAAATAAATTTTGACGAGCGCTCCATCAGGCTGCGGATGGAGGTAAGCTGATCCTGGATTTCTTTTTCTTCCACTTAAAAGTACTTTGTTATTCAAAGTAACAAAATGGAAATGGGATGTGCAAGTCTTTTGTAGAATTTGTTGGTTGGGGAATCGATTATGGGAACGAATTGACGGGAATGCAATAGCGGAATGTCGCGCGGCCAACCCACCCCTGCCACTTCGCAGGCCTACGCGCCCCCTCCGGGGAGGGGAATTGAAAAGCGATTCCCCTCTTGAGAGGGGCGCAGGGGTGTGTTACGCCAATGCATTCAGGTCGTGTATTGGCGGTAATCTCGCGCGGCGAACCCACCCCTGCCACTTTACAGGCCTACGCGCCCCCTCCGGAGAGGGGAATTGAAAAGTTTGGCCCTGTGCGATTCCCCTCTTGAGAGGGGCGCAGGGGTGTGTTACGCCAATGCATTCAGGTCGTGTATTGGCGGTAATGTCGCGCGGCGAACCCCCCCCTGCCACTTCACAGGCCTACGCGCCCCCTCCGGGGAGTGGAATAAAAGCATCTTCCGCGAGTGAGCAGTATCGCAAATAGCTGAGTTTTCTTTTTCTTGATTCCTGACCTCTTGATTCCTGACTCTCTCCTAACCTATCCCAATATCTCCTTAATATCATCCACAGACAGCGACTTAATAAAGCTTTCCTCTGTAGTGATCAGCGAACGGGCCACACTGAGCTTGCGCTGCTGCAGGGCCAGGATCTTTTCTTCTACCGAATCTTTAGTAATGAATTTGTAGATGAACACGTTTTTGGTTTGACCGATGCGGTGCGTGCGATCGATGGCCTGTTGTTCAACGGCGGGGTTCCACCACGGGTCGAGGATGAAAACGTAGTCGGCTTCGGTGAGGTTGAGGCCCACGCCGCCGGCTTTGATGGAAATGAGGAACACGCGGGTTTTCTCATCTTCCTGGAAATGTTTTACCATATCGCCACGGTTTTGGGTAGCGCCATCGAGGTAGGCGTACGGGATTTTTTCCTTGTCGAAATATTCCCGGTAAATGTTCAACTGCTTCACAAATTGCGAGAAGATGAGCACCTTGTGATTACCTTCCAGCACGTTGGCCAGGGTATGTGTCACGTTCTCGAACTTACCGGAATCGCCCTCATAATCCTGATCGATCATGATAGGGTGATTGGCGATCTGGCGCAACTTGGTGAGGCCTTGCAGTACCTGAATCTGTGTTTGGGCAAAGGTGCCGTCTTCCAGGCTTTTCAGCAACTCGTTGCGGTAGCCAGATTTTACGTTCTCGTAAACTTCGGCCTGCTCTTCGCTCATCTGGCAATAGAAAAGGTTCTCGGTTTTTGGCGGGAGCTCTGTGGCTACCTGCTCTTTGGTACGGCGTAAAACAAAAGGTTTAATTAACGCCTGCAGCTTGCGGGCTTTGTCTTCGTCCTTCTTCTTTTCTATCGGCGTTACAAATTCATTCATAAAGAATGCCTGTGCGCCAAGCAAGCCCGGGTTAATGAACGACATCTGCGTCCATAGATCATTCACCGAGTTTTCAACCGGTGTACCGCTCAATATCAGTTTAAAGCGCGATTTAAGCTGCCGCACCGCGTGGTACGATTTGGATGATGGATTTTTGATATTCTGACTCTCATCCAATATCACATAATCGAAAAAATAAGCCTTGAACAGATCTACATCGATACGGGTGATACCGTAGGTAGTGATCACTACGTCGTAATTGGCAAACACCTCTGGCGATTTATAGCGGAAAGTACCCGTGTGCACCATAAGCCTGAGCTGCGGCGCAAATTTCTTTGCCTCGTTCAGCCAGTTGTAAATAAGCGAGGTAGGCATGATGACCAGCGAGTTGGCCCTGCCGCCTTCGGCCTCGGTATCTTCCTTGTGTTTTTGCAGCAGGGCCAGCGTCTGGATGGTTTTACCCAAACCCATATCATCGGCCAGGCAACCGCCAAAATGATAATTCTTTAAAAAATGGAACCAGTTGTAGCCTGCCTTTTGATAAGGGCGCAGGCTACCCACAAAATGCTGAGGCAGGGCAATATCGTCGAGTTGCTCAAAATCAAGCAGTTTTTGCAGCTTGCGGGTTATGGCTACACCGGCCAGTTCTCCTTCGGCAAGGTCATTTACCAGGCCAAGGTGGTGACGACGCAGTTTCAGATCATTGCCGCCCTCGCTGAAATGCAGCAGATTGCCATATTGCGAAAACCATTTTTCGGGGATAATGGCTATCTCGCCCGATGGCAGTAAGAATTCTTTTTTGCGGTTGAGGATATGATTGCGCAACTGAATGAACGGAATGCTGTAATTGCCGAAATAAACGATGGCGTGAATATCGAACCAATCGTTGTTTTCTTTTACTTCGAGGTCGATTTTGCTGGCGCCGAACACGTAGCGTTTTTGGGAACCAGAATCGGGCTGTTCGATCTCAAAGCCCGCGCTGACCAGTTCGGCATAATGCTGATTGATCCATTCGAAAACGGAAAAGGATTGATCTTCTTCGTCTTCATTGTTGGCAACTTCAAGATTTTTAAATAGCGACGATGCGGTTTTTAGTCCGAGAGATTCCAGGAATTGGAATTTCTGTTTCTCCCACGTAACCGAACGTTTAATGCGGTGGAAGGTATAGTCATCGCCGTTTCGCTCCATGCGCACGGAGATCAGCCTTTCATCGCCATAAGGGAAAACATAACCCGCGTATTTAAAATACAACTGCAGCTGCGAAGTGCCGCCTTCTATATAAATTGGTTTGATAACCGGCCGCGCATCATATTTTTCGGTATTGATGGTAAAGCCCTCGGCATATACGTGGTGCTTTTCTATAAGCGGCGCCACGAATTTCTCGAAATACGATTGTTCCGACGATTTAGGGATGGCGATATAGCGTTTATTTAAAAACGGCACCAGCTTTTTGCCTTCTATCTCTTTTTCAAAATAATACAAGGTATCATCCAACAGCATCCATGCCGGGTGGTTGCAAATGATCTCGGCGTTTTTGAACATGAACTCGATGCGCATGTTCTGGTACTTGATGGTAGGGAAATACCTGATCTCCTCTTCATTCCGCCTGAAATGGAACAATACCGACGCGGCCTCGGTGGCTATCTGCAGTTTCTTTTCTGCAGGGTAGCCTTCTTTGCTCATCTGGTAGAGCGGTTTGTTGTGCAGCAAGGCCAGCGCATCGGCCATGCGTTTTTCTATTTTAGGGCGAATAGTATCAAAAAGCTGCTCGTTAAAGATCCTGGTAAAAAACTCGAACGGACGGATAGGCTTTTTATAGAATTTTTTGATGAGGTTGCCCTGCTCCATCTCTTCAAGAATCTTGATGAGCTTGACATCGGTATCATCCAGGCAACAGGTAAATTCCCTGGCCGTATTTGAAAATAAGCGCTGATGGGTAAGGGAAAATTCGCCGTTGGGGTTTAACTGAACGACGTGAGGCTCAATTACGTACGACAAATATTCATGCTTTGCAACGGCATAAATTATCTGGCAAGGCTTGGTACTATCGACACGTAACATAACTTCAGGTAAAAAATTTTTAGAAGTTACATCAACAAAAAATTCAAACGTAAACAGAATTTGCAGTAACTGGAAATGTTTTGGGTGAAATAATTGTTAACAGTTGGGAGATTTGGAACTGTTGGTAATGTAGATTATGTAGAGACGCGATGCATCGCATCTTAATTGGTGGTTATTTAAGATGGCAGCGGATTACCTGTCTGGTGGGAGACGCGAAGCATCGCGTCTCTACGTAAATCAGGAAAGGAAGAAATTAAGCCTGGCGATTTTTTCTCTTTGGTCTTGGCAGACCTATGGTGCGCAACATATCATTGGCCCTATCAACCTTATCCTGGAATAAGTTCAAGTCCTGGTATGCTTTCAACGAGTTGTCTATTACAACAACGGGTGTCTTTCGCTTATTAAGTTCCTCAATATCCACATTGTAAAGTTGCTGCTTTTCGCGACCGCGTTGAAATGCATTAGCGGTAATGTCCCTCGTATAGGATTTCTCGCTATCGCTCGAAATGACATGATAGGGAATTGAAGAAAAGCTTATATCTCCACCTCTCCCTCAAAAACCCTTTTCGCAGGGCCTTCCAGAAATATGTTGCTGAATTTTTCGCCATCGTTGTCAAAACGGATATTCAGGTTACCGCCTAAAACTTTGATGGGGGTGTTGATATGGCCGGTTTGGTTGTGGTGTTTAGCCATAGCAATCGCCACTGCTGTTACCCCGGTGCCACAAGCATAGGTTTCGTCTTCTACGCCACGCTCGAAGGTGCGTACGAAATAGCCTTCGGCAGCAGGTTCTACAAAGTTAATATTGATACCTTCTTTTTTGTAAGTATCGTTATTGCGGATGGCATAGCCCTCGGTGTAAACGTCTTTATCTTTCAGATCACTGGCCAGGGTTACATAGTGCGGTGAGCCGGTATTGAGTACGTAGGCCTCATCATCGCGAGTAATGGTGGTTACGTCGATCATCTGGAGACTTACCCAGTCGCCCTCTTCTGAAATTTTGGCATAATGCGGACCATCTACTGCCAAAAAGTTAGTTTCCGCATCGATAACGCCAAGATGTTTGGCAAATGCTACGATGCAACGGCCTCCATTACCGCACATGCTGCTGGGCTGACCGTCGGCGTTGTAATAAACCATTTCAAAATCGTAACCTTCAACGTTTTGCAGGAACATCATGCCATCGCCGCCGATGCCGAAACGGCGATCGCACAGGCGGGCAATTAATTCGGGATGGTGGTGATCTATGCTGTTATCGCGGTTATCAACCAAAATAAAATCGTTTCCGGCGCCCTGGTATTTATAGAAATGCATATTAGTAAGAGTCAAGACTGTTAGAATCAAGAATCAGATTTAGAGTCAACAATCAAGAGCCAAGATAGGGAAAATTGTCTGGTGGACTGTCATGCGATAGTAATAGCGTCGTTAGTTCGGTCCTGGCTCTTTTTCCTGTAACTATTTAATCATCTGCGCGTCAATACATTCACATGCAGGTGTGTATTGTTTAAGCGATTTTCCAATTTTAACAATTTTTAACAAAAATAGGGATAACTTACTATAGGTTCTAACGTCTATATGGTATTAAATTTGTTTACATAAAGTAAACGTAAAAAGAAAAGTGAGAAATAATATGAAACCGTCATGAGTTTCATCTGAAAATGAGATCAAAATAACTCATGACAGCTTCATGGCCATTAAAAAACAAATTAGAAACATGAAAAAGTTTGGTTTAACACTGCTAACTGCCTTTGCCGGCGGAGCCCTGGCGTTAGGCGCATACAAAGTGATCGAAAACAAGTATGCCGACAACATGAGCTTCGAGGATAAGCAAAAGGTGTACTATGCAACAAGTAATCATTTAACACCATCAAACTCAGCAACTAACTTATCGTCGGCCGGGCAGGTTGACTTTACGGAAGCTGCCGCAGCCGTTACCCCTGCGGTTGTTTATATCCGCACAACCTATTCTAATCAAAACAACGACCAGCAAAGCCAGATGCAAAAAATGTTCGGCGAAATGTTTGGTCAGCGTATGCGTCCATCAGGGCCGCAAATGGCTTCAGGCTCGGGCGTTATCATTTCGCCTGATGGCTATATCGTCACCAATAACCACGTAGTTGATAAGGCCGAGAAGATCGATATCGTAACTAATGACCACCAGACGTACGAAGCCAAAATAATTGGTACCGACCCTAACACCGACCTTGCACTGATCAAGATAAATGGTCATAACCTGCCAATTGTTAAGTTAGGTAACTCTGACAATGTAAAGGTTGGCGAGTGGGTGCTTGCCGTAGGTAATCCTTTCAAACTGACGTCGACAGTTACTGCCGGTATAGTGAGTGCTAAAGGCCGTGGCCTGAACCTGATCGGTAATGAAGACCAGGAAGAAAATCCGTTCGGTCGTACTCAATACCAGAGCAATCAGCCACGTTTAAACAAGGCTATCGAATCGTTCATTCAAACCGATGCCGCCATTAACCCTGGTAACAGCGGCGGCGCTTTGGTGAATACCAACGGTGAATTGATCGGTATAAATTCTGCTATTGCATCGCATACCGGTTCTTATGAGGGTTATGGCTTTGCTATCCCTATCAACCTTGCTAAAAAAGTATTGGATGACATTGAGAAATTCGGCGCTGTAAAACGCGGTTACGTAGGTATCAGCTTTGCTGAGCTTGATCAGGATAAAGCTAAAGAACTGAAAGTTGACAGAACTTATGGATTATATGTAAGTAACGTATTGCCAAACAGCGGCGCTGAAGCAGCCGGCTTGAAAGAAGGCGACATCATCACCAAAGTTGAAGGTAATACCGTTTACGAATCGTCAGACCTGCAGGAACGTGTAGGCCGTATGGCCCCTGGTGATAAGATCCATGTTACAGCATTACGCGGCGGCGAAGAAAAAAACTTTACCATTACGCTGAAGGCTGACGCACCGACTCCGAAAGTTGCGGTAAGCAAATCGAGCGAGGAACTGTTCAACCGCATAGGTGCCAGCTTTGCACCATTGAATGCTAACCAGAAAGCCAAGTTCCACGTAGCCAACGGCGTTATGGTTACCCAGGTACGTGATGGCGGTTTGTTCGACAATACGGAGATCCCTGTGGGTTCGGTTATAACCAATGTGAACCGCAACGTGATCTCGAGCATTGACGATCTTGACCATGCGTTAAATAACCCACGCAATGGCATCCTGATCATTTCGGGTGTTTATCCTGACGGATCGAAATTAAGAGTTGCTATACAGGTTGAATAACCTGCATTAGTCTGATATATTGAGAAACCCGGCCCGAGCGCCGGGTTTTTTGTTTTTAGATCGATTTAAATTACTTTTCGCCTGTAGCCTCAACTCCATATCGTATGGCCGCTTCAAGTACATTAAGATTGATATCTTTTAGTTTTTTGAACCTGATGCAATAGCCGGTAACGCTCGCCTTGCCTATTTTTTTTCCGTACGTTTCGGCTAAGTATGTTTTATTGGTAAGACCCATGATATAAACAGAAATCCCGGCGGTATTTGCACTCAAACCAATCTGATAAAACTCACGGGTTGTTCCGTCGGCGTATTTAATGATATACGATCCATACCCTATATTCGGGTTACTGACAATTTTACCTTCGCTGTCTTTACCGTCCAGGAACCATAGTTTACACCCAGGCAATGTTTCCAGTATGTGCGTATGCAGCTGCTGCATTTCGCTGCGTTTAGGCTCTGGCTGACCGGTAATATAGTTTTCAATTTGTTCCTGTATATTCATATAAGTATTGAATTATGGGCTGTTTATTTGTTTACTTAAAGCTCGCTATATTTTTAGTGATACGCTAATTCATTTCCTTTTACTTTTCCTGTGTTTATCATCTTGCTGTTAAAAACGTGTGATCTTATCCGTCTTCCCATACATCTTGCTATATTTAACTGGCCCAAATTAACTGTACAATTGACTGATCTTACACCATCGCAACGCACGTGGAAAATATTTAAGCGCAATAACATTGCCGCGGCCGGGCTTTTGGTGATCCTCATCGCCATCATTGTGTCTATCCTGGGCTATCTCATCATGCCCGATCAAACGCCTAAGGCTAACAATATGACCATCCAACTGAGCCTCAAAAAACCGGGCTCGGAATTTATGCTGCTACGGCTGCGCAAACCGGAGCCGGTTGATACGGTAAATATTTTTACTAAGATGTTGTTTGGGCAACCATCGTTTTACAGGGAGATTCCGATTACAGGTTACCGTGTATCTAAGGGTTGGATCTACGTGAATGAATATATCGGGGCGGAAGATAAGCCGGAGGCAAGAGCGTATAGGCCGCCCGGCCCCATGAAGGGGAAGAAGAAAACCTGGGAGGTTATTCACCGTACTTACTGGCTGGGGACTGATATCTATGGGCGCGATATGCTGAGCAGGCTGATCCTGGGCACACGGGTATCGTTATCGGTCGGGCTGATGTCTGTCATTATCAGTATGCTGCTGGGAGTTACCATTGGCGCTGTGGCGGGTTATTTTGGGGGATGGATAGATGCCGCCCTGAGCTGGATGATGAACATCTTATGGTCGCTGCCTGCGTTATTACTGGTGATAGCCATCTCTTTTGCACTGGGAAAAGGATTATGGCAGATATTTATAGCCGTAGGCCTTTCCATGTGGGTTGAGGTAGCGCGGCTGGTTCGCGGGCAGGTATTAAGCCTTAAACAGGTGGAGTATATCGAGGCGGCGCGGTCGCTTGGCTTTAATAATACCCGCATAATTACAAAACACATTTTGCCAAACATTGTTGGACCTATATTAGTGCTTGCTTCCTCAAATTTCGCATCGGCTATTTTGCTTGAGGCGG
>DATCQV010000041.1:0-3815 GCA_036569325.1 Mucilaginibacter sp.
GGTCAGTTTATCAATGTGCGGTTCGAGGGCATCGGTAGCGTAAGGTAACGCTTTTAGTGTAAAGGCCATAATATTTCAGTTTAAAGTTTAACGATAGTGTGTAACAAATATAAAGCGTTATGTGTGACTTTTGTTCTCAATTATGTCATTTGTTTTTGTGCTGCGCGGTTCATGGTTCATAGTTGATAGTTCATTGTAGAAAAGGTAATAGTTTCTCAATGGCCCCTTAACACATCTATTGCCAATTGCCGCAGCCGCCATGAACTATCAACTATGAGCCATGAACTAACTGCCAACTGCACACTGCTACTGCCAACTTATTTCTTCCTCTTCGTTTTAAAAAATCCCCTTACCAGTTCGGCGCATTCATTTTCGCGGATGCCGCCCGTTATCAATGTTTTGGGATGGGTGATCTTTTGATTCAAGCGGCCGAAACCCAGCTTTACATCATGCGCGCCGAATACAATGCGGCTTACCTGGAACCAGTAACTGGCGCCGGCGCACATTACGCAGGGCTCCATGGTAACGTATAAGGTGCAATCGCGCAGGTATTTGCCGCCCATATAGTTGGCTGCTGCGGTAAGGGCCTGCATTTCTGCATGGGCCGATACGTCATTCAATCGCTCCGTAAGGTTATGCCCGCGGCCAATAATGCGACCCTTGCAAACCACGATGGCGCCAATAGGTATCTCATCGGCGGCAAGGGCGGCTTTGGCCTCGTTCAAGGCTTCGCCCATAAAAAAGTCGTCGGGCTGCAGGGTAGCCTCATCGTCGAAAGTAACGTACCTCATCTATATCAGTTTACTGCCGTTCGGAACGGGTTTATCAATGGCGGCCAATACGATGTCGCCGTTCTCATCGGCAAAACCTGTAACCAGGAATTCCGACATAAAGTTTGCGATCTGTTTTTTAGGGAAGTTGATCACGCCCATCACCTGCCGGCCGGGTAACTCTTCCCTGGTGTAATGTTTGGTGATCTGCGCGCTCGACCATTTAATGCCGAACGGCCCAAAATCAACCTTTATCTTATAGGCAGGTTTTCGCGCCCCGGGGAAGTCGGCAACTTCTAAAATAGTGCCGGCATGCAGCTCTACTTTTTCAAAATCATGCCAGGTAATGGTTTCCATGCTGCAAAGTTATAAACCTGGCTAAAAATCCATGCCGGGCAGGTGGTTTTATTTTCAGCTCAGGCATCGTACTTTTGATGGGCTTTTATGCACGTAGATAAAATCCTTTTTTTATATTCGGAAATTAAATACCGGTATGCCGGTGCCCGGAAAGGCAAGGCATACAATTGTTTATACTGATATGATAAAAAAGCTGCTGCTTGCCTCATCCTTTTTATTGTTACTCTGTGGTGGAATTACCGCCGTTAATGCATCCGTTATTAAACCCGTTTCAATAGCCGCGAAGGATACCGTTCCTAATGGCGATGTAATGGAGGTGGTGAGGGCCGCAATTTATGCAGCCAATACGTTCGACGTGCAGGCAGTGGCCAATCTTTACACACCGAATGCCGTAGTGGCCGACGATGAACCGCCCTACTCGTGGAATGGCCCCACAGCAGGCATACAATGGGTAAATGCGGTAGAAAAAGCGGTGAAGGACTTCAAGATCAGTAAATTTAAAGGTGAAATAGAACCGGTAAAGGTTTACCAGCAAACGGCAGATAATGCCTACGTTGTAGTTCCGGTTAATTATACAGGCGGGCTTCCCGGCCACGGCCATTTTACCGCACGCGGCGCATTCACCTTTGTACTAAGGCAGATCAACGACAAATGGCTTATCAAAAGCCAGGTTTGGATGCCGGAAAAGGCGCTGGAATATTAGAGGATTTTTACGTAGAGACGCAATACTTTGCGTCTCCCGCCAGACAATCACCATCCCATCTTGTCATTTTGCTGCGCTCAGGAGATTAGTTCTCACTATCGTTCGAGATGACATGGAAGAGGAGATCTTCGGATAATGAAAATAAAAATAGTCCTTAACAAAAAAAGGCGAATAAACATCGTCTATCCGCCTTTAATATTTTGATTGAATTATATTTTATATATCGTTCGAATGATAAACAGTTGTATAACCGATGTTCTGGTTATGCCTGTTACGGGTTGTAAACGGAGAACCTTTAGTACACAGACCCATGATGAACAATAAACCACCCATTAACAATTCTGGCCAGAAGGCTTTGTCTGAAAAGGTGTATAACCAGGGCGATACCATCAGGATGAAGCCCATCAACACATCGAGCGTATTGTGAACGGTCATCGGGAATTGTTTCAGGAAACCGGTTTCGTTTTTGGCGAAGATAGCCATGATTAATTGCAGCCAGCCAATGTATATTGGTAAAAATAGCGCTGCGCTTGATATATCAACCAAATTGAACAACCAGGGCGATGCGATCATGGTAAGCGCAAGCAGGTAATTTAAAACTCCGTATGCTTTTGTTGAGATAAAAGGCTTCATGTGTTTGTTACTTTTTTATGCTTTAGATACAAAATCCGCCTTTGGCGTATTTGTTTTCAAAGGTATAAATTTTGCATTTATCTGAAACCTGATTTTTGATATTTATTGCCTGCAACTTATATTTTACACATTTGGCAGGCTCCGCACTATTTTTTGCGCGCAATTTTGGATGCGATAAAAGCAAATAAGCCAAATACCACTGCCGACAATACGCCCAAACTTAAGCCAACCAGCGATACATATATGCGGGGATGTGTAGTGAATGGCGGGGGGATAGAGGCCGTCATGCTGTCAACCCGCGGATGATTATCCATATATCGCCGGTAAAAGAAATAATGTACCGCCGTGATCCACACGCAGTTAAACAAACCTGCCATAAAGCCATGCAGAAAATACTTACCCGGCGCCGCCCTGACTATTACCCACGAACAAAAAATAAATATCAATGCCCAGAATAACGGTTCTATTTTTTCTGGGATAAGCGATACCGTGCCAAAGGCCATTATCAATCCAAAGACTGATAATTGAAATATGAGTTTCCAGTTCATGGTGATAAGCGATTATTGAACTAAAGTTAAACGCTTTGACCCAAACCTGCAAAAATAAAAATGGCGGCTTGCATTACTGCAGCCGCCCTGTAAAAAGGTTTGGTTTAGTTTTATAGTTATTGTTTTGTGCCCGACGGTTTTGTGGTTGGCTGCTTGTTCGTTTTTCCGGCTTTCTTGGTAGATATAACTACAACACCGTTTTTGCCTTTGTCGCCATATATGGCTGCTGCACTTTTGTCTTTAAGGACCGAGATACTTTCTATATCATCCACATCCACTTTTGAAATATCACTTACAATTACCCCATCAAGCACATAGAGCAGGGGAATGTTTTTATCATTAATAACTATGCCTGCAACCCTTTTTGAGGTGTCGGATTTTAAAGCGATCTGGCTGACAGTGCCTACGGTTACTTTTTTATCGTTGTGGTTGTTGTCTATAGCAGGCGCGGGCTTGCCGTCTTCAGATAATGCAAAGGTGATAGGCACTGAATAGGCTACTCTTACAGCTTTGCCATTTTGAATGCCGGGTTCCCAATTCGGCGATGCTTTTATAACCCTCAATGCCTCAGCATCGATATCGTCAGACACGCCGCGGGCTACACGCACATCAGACAGCGACCCGTCTGTTTCAACAATATAACTGATAATCACTCTACCTTGTATGCCTTCATTTCGCGCATTGGCGGGATATTTTATGTTTTTAGCAAGATAATGGTTAAATGCATCCAGCCCCCCGGGGAATTGCGGCACCTTTTCTACCGAAGTAAATACCGGTTTTTGTTTTGCGGGAACGGTATCGGCA
>DATCQV010000042.1:0-22665 GCA_036569325.1 Mucilaginibacter sp.
ACGCTGATCTCTACGTTGACGCCTTTCGGTAAACCGGCAACCTGTACGGTTTCACGTGCAGGGAAGTTATCGGTGAAGTAAGTTCCGTAAACTTCGTTCACTTGTGCAAAGTTCTGCATGTCCATTAAAAAAATGGTTGTCTTAACAATGTTGCTGAAATCAAGTCCGGCTTCTTGCAAAATGGCTTTGATGTTTTCCATCACCTGTTTGGTTTCGGCTTTTATATCCGAGATAACCAACTCGCCGGTAGCCGGGTTCAGGGCTATCTGACCGGATGCAAACAGGAAGCCGCCGGCGGCAACAGCCTGGCTATACGGGCCGATAGGAGCAGGAGCGTTAATGGTATTAATTACGGTTTTCATGAAATATTTGTTGTTTAAGAAAGGTAAATGAATGGCCGCTTTATGTTTTAAGCGTATTATTTTTTCAGAATAAAGACCTTGATCAGCGTCCATATTATCCCGGCCAAAAACATGATAATGGCAATGGCGTTAATGGTATGCATTACCTTAAGGTTAAAGTTGGTGGGCCTGTTCGGATCTTTCTTTCTGAAAAAATACATAAACAAATATAGTGGGAAAAGGTGAAAGCTAAAAGGTGAAAGCTAAAAGGTGAAAGGCGAAAGGTAAAAAAAGCTGAAGGTGAAGAAGGCTTAGTTATTCAGGTTGATTACTCTATCACGTAATTGCTTCGTACCTCAAGGACGTTGGGGGTACCCTTAACCTTTCGCCTCTGTCAAAAACAAACAAAAAAGGCTCCCCAAATTGGGAAGCCTTCTTGTATAATCTTAAGTTATTTAAAATTATCTGTGGAATTCAACACGACGGTTAGCTATACGGCCTTCTTCGGTTGAGTTGTCAGCAATTGGGTGAGTTTCACCGAATGCTTTTACTTTTAAGCGTTTTGCATCAACACCAGAGTTAACCAAGTAAGTTTTTACTGAGTTAGCGCGGTCTTTAGAAAGACGCATGTTGTGAGCAGCAGTACCTTCAGATGAAGCGTAACCAGCTAAAGTTACAGTGCTTGAGTTAGCTCTCATGTCAGCAGAAGTAGCATCCAATACTGGGTATGAAGATGTTTTCAATACTGAGCTATCGAACTCGAACTGGATGTTTGAGTAAGCAGCAGCTACAGGAGCAGCAGCTTTAGCAGTATCCGGAGCAGGGAATTTGATAGGGCAACCAGCACCATCAACAACTGTACCGGCAGGAGTGTTAGGGCATTTGTCGAATTGATCAGATACACCGTCACCGTCAGAATCTTTCTTCAGGTCGTTAACTGCATTTTCAACATTGGTAACACGGCCTTTCAGTGCTTCAACTTCCTGACGTAATGCAGCATCGTACAATTCGTCATACATCATAGCAACTGGGTTAGCCCACTCTAAGCTTGGTTTCGAAGATGAACCGAAAGTGTACTCTAAACCAACATATCCGTAAGAATATTTATCGTTAGACGGGTATTTAGCGTGAACACCGGTTAAGTTAAAGCCGTCAACAAAGTTTTCAGTATAACCTAAGTTAACGTCTAAGTGATCAGAAGCGCGGAACTTAACACCAACGCCTACAGGGATAAATACTTCTTTTACTTTGTGGCCATCGCCGTTTACGTCGCTCCATTTAACATAGTTAGTTAAGTCGGTTGACGGTGCCGGATCATATACCATGAAACCGAAACCTGCTGAACCGTAAAACTGGATAGCGTTTGCACGGTGTAAGAAGCTGATGCTACCAACGTTAACAACGCCGCTTAAGCTTCCTGAAAAGAAGTTGGTTTTGAAGCCTTCATACTGAGTACCGTTGATGAAATCGGTAACTGTAGTAGTAGCGCCTGGGTCTTTAGGGTTAGGATTTTGATCCTGTTTGCCTTTTAACTGACCAGCGTGTGCGTCTAACTGGATACCGAAAGCATGGCTCAGCTGATCTTTAACAGAGATACCGAAACCTAAATCGGGTGTGCTTTTGTTGAATTTGTTGAAGCCGCCGGTTAACACTGACGGTGCGGTTACGCCAACGTTAACACCTACGCTCCAGGTGTTGTACTGCCCGGCACCACCAAACAATTTGGCAGTAGTAGCAGCGTCAGAAGCTTTCTTGGTGGTATCTTGCGCCGAAGCGTAACCTACCGCCATCAAGGAAACTACTGATAAAGCGACTGTTTTCTTTAATGTAGAATAGTTCATAGTTTTAAGATTAAACGATTTTAATTGTGATTTTTTTCAAAAATAGTAATTATGTTTGAATTTGTAACCAAACACCGTTCCAAATTTTGTAATAATTATACAAATAAATGAAAAAAAAAGTTTTTAAAAAATTTATAAATTTTAAAAGATGAAATATCTCCCCATTAATAATGAGGTATTTACCCACAATAGAAAAAGTTTCGTTTCCCGATTAAAACCCTCTTCCATAGCCATTTTCAACTCGAACGACGAGTTTCCCCGCAGCGGCGATCAGAGTTTTTTATTTAAGCAAAACCCCGATTTTTTTTACCTGACCGGCATAGACCAGGAACAAAGCATTTTGATCTTATTCCCGGAGTGTCCTAATCCGGTATACAAAGAAGTACTGTTTTTAAGACAAACCAACGAGCGCATTGCCGTTTGGGAAGGTCATAAATATACTAAAGAAGAAGCTAAAGCGGCTTCGGGCATTACCAGCATTTACTGGCTGGACGACTTTGAAACAATCCTGCAGACCATTATCAACTACGCTGAGCACATCTATATAAATACTAACGAAAACGACCGTTATGCGCATACCGTTCCGTACCGCGATATGCGGATGCTGGAAACGCTGCGTCTTAAATATCCTTTGCATAAATATGAACGGTCGGCGTTAATATTGCGCGACCTGCGGGTGGTAAAGTCGGATATTGAAATAGCGCTGACCAAAAAGGCCTGCGAAATTACCCGCGATGCCTTTATAAGAGTGCTCCGGTTTTTGAAGCCCGGCGTGGCCGAGTATGAGATAGAAGCGGAGATCATCCACGAGTTTATCAGGCAGCGTGCAACCGGCCATGCTTATAACCCTATCCTGGCCTCGGGAAAGAATGCCATCGTACTGCATTATAATGATAACAACCAGATCTGTAAAGATGGCGACGTGATCCTGTTCGACTTTGGCGCCGAGTATGCCAATTACAATGCCGACATGAGCCGCTCGGTTCCGGTAAACGGCCGCTTTACCAAACGCCAGCGCGATGTTTATAATGCCGTGCTCCGCGTAATGCGTGCCGCTACCAAGATGATCGTGGCCGGTACCGTTTGGAACGAGTATCACGACGAAGTAGGGAAGATAATGACAGGAGAACTGATCGGCCTTGGCTTGTTAGATAAGCATGATGTTGCCAAACAAGACCCTAAAATGCCGGCTTATAAAAAGTACTTTATGCACGGCACCTCGCATCACCTCGGTTTGGATGTCCACGATTTTGCCAGCCGTTATAAACCTTTTGAAGTGGGTAATATCCTTACCTGCGAGCCGGGCATTTATATTCCTGCCGAGGGCCTGGGTATCCGTATCGAAAATAACATCCTGATCACTGTTGACGGCAACGTTGACCTGATGGTGGATATCCCGGTTGAGGCGGAAGATATCGAGGAGATAATGAATAGTTAGTAAGTGGTTGATTAAGTTAGATTAAGTTGATTGAGTTATATCAATCAATCATCCTTTTGAACTTAATCAACCCAATCAACTTAATCTAACTCAATCAACTGTAAGATTCAAGAAACTTATAAAGATTGAAGTCATCTTTAACCAACGCTTCAGCAATTTCCTGCTGGAGCTTTTTTTTGTCGATACCTGCCATGCGTTTCTGGCGGATGAGCTGATAGGCTTTTTCGGCGAGGAGCAGTTCGCGGCGGGAGTTTTTTTGGTTATTACCCGTCCTGATAAAATTTAACAACTGTTCTATGCCTTCGTTTTTTGAGGCGACGGTTTTAAATACGGGCAGGTTATTTTCTTTGGTCTGGATCTTTTTCAGGTTGTTGACGAATAGATCGGCATCGGCGCGGTCGCCTTTGTTAACGATGAACGCATCGGCAATTTCCATCAGCCCCGATTTGATGTTCTGGATCTCGTCGCCGCTTTCGGGCACCAGCACCAGCAGGGTAATATCAGCCAGGCCTGCAATCTCAATTTCAGACTGACCGACGCCCACGGTCTCTACCAAAACATAATCGAAACCGGCGGCACGTAGCACGTCGGTCATTTCGATGGTTTTAGCAGAAAGCCCGCCCAGCGAGCCCCGCGTAGCGAGCGACCGGATAAAAACATCGGGATGATTAAAATGCGGTGCCATGCGAATGCGGTCGCCCAGCAGGGAACCGAAATTGAAAGGCGAAGTTGGGTCGATAGCGAGTACGGCTACCTTTTTGCCATCTGCAATTAAACCGCTGATCAGCGCATTTACCAGCGTACTTTTACCAGCCCCCGGCGGGCCGGTGATGCCGGTAACGGGTACGTTTTCAGGGAACCGCAGGCTTTTTAAGAGATCATCAGCTCCTTCCAGATCATTCTCAACCAATGTCAACGCGCGTGCAACCGAACGGAAATCGGCAGCGGAGAGATTGATGGGGGAGAGGTTTGACATGTGAAGGCAAATATAAATGATTTCAGAATCCGGATTTTCGATTTCGGATTTAAAAAAGGGTGCCGTGCTGGGTGATGGCGAAGGGGCTTGTACGGATTCGCAGAGACGTCAATGAATTAGCGTTCATGTCGCGCGGCAAAGACTCACCCGGTCGACGCTGCGCTGGACCTCCCTGTATTTTGCGAACAAAAAAGAGGGAAGAGAATTTTTGTAGATATACAATGCTTTGTGTCTCCCAATTGATACTAAAACCGGGTTCTTTCTTCCATCTATAACATTATATTTGCCAAAACACAGCCGCCCGACTAACCGCCCCAATGAACCAAAAGAAAAGCGTCTCCATCATTATTCCCAATTACAATGGCAAACACCTGCTGGAGCAATATCTGCCCGTTACGCTTGACGTTATCAAAAAGGCTGATACGGTTTATGAGGTAATAATTGTTGATGATTGCTCGAAGGATGATTCGGTGGAATTTATCAAATCAACTTACCCCGAACTGACGCTGATCGTCAATCCGCAAAATAAGGGCTTTTCATTTTCCTGCAATCAGGGTATTGCGGCTGCGAAATATGAACTGATCTTTCTATTAAATTCTGATGTAAAACTGACCGAAGGCTACTTTGACAGGCAATGGCGGTACTTTGAAAAGAGCGATACCTTCGGCGTTATGGGCCGCATCATCGATATGGATGGCGACCATATACAAGATGCTGCACGCACCCCTAAATTTAATGGCCTCAAATTAAAGACCAGCTATTTTTACTACAGCGAAGATGCCGACGATATGTTGTACACTTTTTATTTATCTGGCGCCAATGCGTTGATCGATGCCAAAAAGCTGCGGCAATTAGGGGGCTTTTACGAGTTGTTCTCTCCGTTTTATTGTGAGGATAACGAACTGTCGTTACGCGCCTGGCGGGTAAACTGGAAATGTTATTATGAACATAATGCGGTATGCCGTCACCTGCTATCGGCCACCACAAAAAAATACAAAACGCCTGCCTGGGTAAAAAGCGTTTATTTCCGCAACAGGTTTTATATGCATGCGCTGCATTTCAATGGCTTTGCGCGGCTGGCCTATTACCTGCAGATCACGCTGATCGATCTGATGCCGAAACTGCTTATCGGGCAGTGGTGGATCTGGAACAGCTACCGCGATCTCTTCAGAAACCGGCGCCTGATCAATGCCTACCGGATGAAGATAGAAACACTGATGGACAATAACCACAGCGAATGCTCGGTTTTTGAAGTTGTAAAAGAGATCAGGACCGCCGCCGAAAATAAAAGGCTGGTTAAATTTAGGTAGAGAGTTAAGAAATCAAGATTCAAGAAGTTAAGGGAAGAAATCGGAATCGGGCTATTTGTAGGCTTAAATGTATTAGTGCTTTTCTTGGCTCTTTACTTCTTGACTCTTGCTTCTCTTCCTAATTCTCTTTTTGATACTTTTGCAGCACTAATGGATACCGCCGCCTTAAATATAGCCAGAGTTGTAACCGAGCCCGTTTATCAATACGAGTTCTCCATCTGCACATTGGTTACCCGCAAGCAGGAGTATCTTGAAATGATGCAGACTTTTTTGGATAAAGGCTTCGATACCCAAACCTGCGAATACCTTTATATAGACAACACAGTAGGCTGCACTTTTGATGCCTACCAGGGCCTCAACCATTTTTTGCAGCAAGCCAAAGGAAAATATATTATTCTTTGTCACCAGGATATACTGGTGTACGACGATGACCGTGCGCATCTGGATAAGGTAATTGCCGAAATAGAAACCAACGACCCTAACTGGGGCATCCTGGCCAATGCGGGCGGGGTGAATTTCAAATGGGTGGCTACCAATATCACGCAGCCATCGGGCAAGGTAATTAAGGAGAAACGCCTGCCGCTGCTCACCAAAACCATCGATGAAAACTTTGTTATTGTAAAATCGAGTGCTAACCTGGTATTGTCGCATGATCTTTCGGGCTTCCACATGTACGGCACCGATCTTTGCTTAATGGCCGAGATCATCGGCTTTAACAGCTACATCATCGATTTTAACATCCTGCACAAAAGCCTGGGCAATGCCGATGAAAGCTTTTTCCGCAGCAAGCGGGCGTTCATGAAAAAGTATGATCACGCCTTCCGCGGACGTTTTATGGCGACTACCATTACCAAGTTGTTTATATCGGGCAACTGGTTTACCGCGTGGTTGTATAACTGGCATCCCATCAAATTTTTTGTACGGCAGTTTTATAAGTTCTTCTATCATAAAAAGAAATACGTTTTAAAAAAGAGGGTGTAGAATGGCTGCTGATAACACGTTTAAGGTTACCATTATTACCGTAGTGCGCAATGGTGAAAAAGTTATTCAGGCATTGTTCGACAGTGTACGGAAATACAAAGCCGCTGATGTTGAATTTTTGATTTTGGATGGTGCAAGTACGGATAACACCGTCGATCTCATCAAACAAAACGAAACCATAATAGATTCCTGGATCAGCGAACCCGATAAAGGTATTTACGATGCCATGAACAAAGCCGCCAAAATGGCCCGCGGACAATGGCTGCTGTTTATGGGTGCCGACGATGAACTGCTGGAAGGCTTTCCGCAAATGGTTGCGGCGTTGAAGGATGAGCGTACCATATATTATGGCAAGGTGAATTTTCATAATGCACTGATCACCGGTCCTGTTACCGGCGATTATATGCTCACCAAGACCAATATCTGCCACCAGGCTATTTTCTATCCCAAAGCTGTTTTTGAAAAACACCAATACGATACCCGCTATATTAAATGTGCCGATTATGCTTTGAACATTAATTTGTGGGACGATCAGGACTTCAAATTTGTTTACCTCGATCACCTGATCGCCAATTTTCCGGAAGGCGGCTTTTCCAGCTATATGCCCGATACCGCTTTTGAGGCTGACAAAGATGCCCTGTTCAAAAAGCACCTGAAACCATCGGCCTACTATCATTATATCAGAAAGCGAAAAGGCATACTGGCCATGCTGGGCCATATCATCCTAAACAAATAACCAATGGCCGAAAACAGGAACTTATTCAGGCTTACCCGTTTTGTACTGCTGAAACTGCCAAAGCTATTCCGGTTTTTTGCAAAGTTCCATTCCGATAAAAAACGGCTGCTGATTGTGAAGATCGATGCCATTGGTGATTATATCCTGTTCCGCAATTTCATTGAGGTTGTCAAAACATCAGAGCTGTATAAAGACTACCAGATCGATCTGCTGGGCAATGCGCTTTGGAAAGATATCGCTTTAAAATACGATAGCGCGTTTATTCATAAGTTTATTTTTACCTCAACGCCTGTTAAACTCTACTACCAGCCCTGGCGGGCTTTTAAGTTAGGCTGGCGGCTGTTCCGCAATAATTATGGTGTGGTGCTGAATCCTGCCTATACCCGGAATTTTATTACAGATGGTTTGGTTGCCTTAACTGCCGGTAAACAGATCATCGGGTTTGAGGGCGACCTGGAGGGCATCCTGCCCAAACACAAAGCGAAGACCGATAAATTTTATACCCGTAAACTCGTCCTTCCACAAAATATCTGCTTTGAATTTGAACGTACCCGTTTCTTTTTTGAAAGTGTTTTAGGCAAGGCTGTGAATCTCGGTCATATCGATATTCCGGCTGCCAAAGTGGAAAGGAAAGGCATTGTTGTTTTCCCGGGTGCCGGGGTAGCAAAGCGGGAATGGGGCGAACAGAATTTTGCCGAACTCATCAGGCTCATCAAGCAGGAGAGTAACCAGCCGGTCTACCTTGCCGGCGGTCCCGGCGAAATAGCGTTGGGCGAATCGCTGGAAGCGGCTTTGCCCGCGGGCAGTGTAACTAACCGCATCGGTAAATCAAGCCTGACGGGTTTGATCGATACGATAGCCGGTGCGGCCCTGGTGATCGCCAACGATACCAGCGCAATACACATCGCCGTGGCTACCCATACACCATCGGTTTGCATACTGGGCGGCGGGCATTTCGACAGGTTTGTACCTTACCCGGAATATTTTGACCATAAACCCTTTTGCGTTTACTATAAAATGGAGTGTTATTACTGCAATTGGAATTGCATCTACAAGCCTGCCGATGACGAGGTTTATCCATGTATTGCGGCAGTGAGCGTGGATGCGGTTTGGCAGGAGGTTGGTACAATGATTAAAGGGGAGTTGCGTTGATGGTATCGCGCATTCATTCTCTCAAACCATGTCATTTCGACGAGGAACGGGGAGAAATCTTATGCACGCTGTATCCGGCTATGCATTGACGTAAATGTATAGTCTGAATGCCGCTTGCCGAAGATCTCTCACTACGTTCGAGATGACATGGGGCGGAGAATGACGGATGCCCTATACTATTTAGCTAATTACTATTAGCTTTGCATTTTATTATTCTTTTTAATGAAGAGTTATTTTCGTCTGTTATCTTTCGCACGGCCAATTGAAAAATTCGCCATCCCATACATTATTTATACGTTGCTTTATGTGGTGTTCAGCTCGCTCATCTATCCGCTGCTCATCCCCATGCTTAACATTCTGTTCCTGAATGAAAAAAGCACCATCACCGCCGCAGCCTCCATGGCTAAGCCCAGCATGCTTGACATTACCGGTTGGTTTAAATATTATTTGAGTTACTTTATTCATACTTACGGTGCGTGGACTGCGCTTAAATATGTTTGCTCGGTTATTATTTTTACTATGGTGGTAGGTAATATCTTCCGCTACCTTTCGGCGCGGACGATGGAAAACCTGCGCCTGCATACCGTGCTGAACCTGCGCCGCACCGTGTTCGACAACGTGATGAATATGCACCTGGGCTATTTCAATAACCAGCGCAAAGGCGATATCATTGCCAAAATAGCGTCGGATGTACAGGTGGTACAATTCTCGGTAACGGCAACGCTGCAGGTGATTTTTAAAGAACCGGCGCAACTGCTTTTTTTCTTGTTCCTGTTATTTACCTATTCGGTTAAGCTAACGCTGGGCTCGCTGCTGGTGGTGCCTATCTCGGCCTTCATCATATCCAAGATCGTAAAGAAACTGCGTTCACAGGCGTCTGACGCACAGAAAACTTATGGTACTATGATCAGCTACCTGGACGAAGCGTTGTCGGGTGTAAGGATCATCAAGGCTTTCAATGCCACCAATTACATTAAGGAGCGTTTCAATAACGAGAACAAGCGCTATTCAAAGATCTTAAGGTCGATGGCCAAGCGGCAGCAGTCGGCCTCGCCGGTGTCTGAAACGCTGGCGGTGATCATGATCTCGTGTATTGTGTTGTATGGTGGTTTTTTGATCCTGAATAAAGAATCGGACCTTAGCGGGGCAGAATTTGTGGCTTATATCGCTATCTTTTCACAGCTGATGCGCCCTGCAAAAGCCATTTCCGATTCCTTCAGCAATATTCACTCCGGCATTGCAGCAGGTGAGCGCGTGCTGGCACTGATAGATGAAAAACCGCAGGTGGTAGATGTGCCGGATGCCAAACCGGTACACGGCTTCGACGAGGGAATTCACTTCAATAATGTGTCGTTTGCTTATGCGGAAAAAGAAGTACTGAAAGATATTAACCTTACTGTTCCCAAGGGAAAAACAGTGGCGCTGGTTGGTCCTTCGGGCGGGGGTAAATCAACCCTGATCGACCTGATCCCGCGTTTCCAGGAAGCAAGTTCGGGGGCAGTATTGATCGATAACGAAGATATCCGTACAGTGACCGCAGAGTCACTGCGCTCATTAATGGGCATCGTAAACCAGGAGTCTATCTTATTTAACGATACTATTTTTAACAACATCGCCTTCGGAAAAACCAATGTGTCGAAAGAGGCAGTGGAGAACGCAGCCCGCATTGCCAATGCCCACAACTTTATCCTGGAAACCGAAAAAGGATACGATACGAACATCGGCGATCGCGGAACCAAGTTATCAGGCGGCCAGCGACAGCGCATCTGTATTGCCCGCGCGGTGCTGAATAACCCGCCGATCATGCTTTTGGACGAGGCTACCTCGGCATTGGATACCGAATCGGAAAAACTGGTGCAGGAAGCACTGAACAACCTGATGAAGAACCGTACCTCGCTCATCATTGCCCACCGCCTCAGTACTATCCAGAATGCTGATATCATCCTTGTGTTAGATAACGGCCATATTGTAGAACAGGGCAATCACCAGGAGTTGATAGAGGCCAACGGCCTTTACCGCAAGCTGATAGATATGCAAACGTTTGCCGCAGATTGAGGGGGGATTAGTCATTAGTCATTAGTCACTGACTATGTGAGTAACTTCGCAAGATTTGCAAATATTATGATGTCCATTAAAGTTGCATCAAACCACATAGGTTGCGTTTACATCGGCCCCATCGGGGCCAAATATTGGTAGAAAAAAGCTTACCAATAACCTGTTGGTGCCGTAGGTACGAAACATAGCACGCTAATGCCCGATTGCAACGATTATACCGGTAACAGAGCAATTGGAGACAATTTTAAATTGATACGACTTACTGATTCCCGCCGTTCGTCAACCGGCTTTTTATCAGTTCGTAATCGGTCATCAGCAGGCTTTCGGGCTTGCCCAACGCGCGTTCAGCTTTGCGCACATATTTCTTTGCCTTACGCAACAAAAATGGGTCACGTTCCCTTTTTAAGGGATTGGTTTCAAAGTTTGTTTTGGTGAACAAGTGCAGGGAAACGCCATCGCTATAAAAACGATAGCCCAGCTGAGCAGCTAAAGCGTTTAAAGCAGCTTCGTTATAAAACGCCACATGCTGACCTGTTTCGGTAGAGAAATACCACCAGCCGGCGGCGGTTTTTGCAGTTGGCGGTAATAGTTCCGTACTGAAAATTAGGTTATCAGAAAAAGTCAACATTTCCTTTATCCCGGCTATTGGATCGGGTAGATGCTCAAAAACCTCGAACGCCGTTACTGCTTCAAAACGGGTATTGGCAGGCAGGTTATTCAGGTCGAAGTATTCAGCAAACAGGTTCTGGCAAAACTTATCGGTATTATAAAAACCGAAGCCTTCATCACGCATCAGGCGGGTAAATAACCCGTAGCCGCCGGCATAGTCCAGAAACTTTCCTTTATAGTTAAAATGCTTCACCAATAGGTTGCCTACAATGCCCGATAACCGGATATTTCTCGACGCCAGCCCGATATCGAGCTTGGTTATGGCAGATGAATAAGCATCTTCGAGCCAGTAAGGTTCTTCTGTTTGGATGAAGCCGGTATCGTTACACTGATAAAACTTTACGTCGTACTTATTTAAGATCTTTGCAGTGAACAGCAGGGTAGTATCGCCGCCTGTAATTTTGCTTTGCATGCCCTAAAGGTACAGGTTTTAGCTGATATGCCTTTCGGGGCATTAACCCCGGTTAATTTTTTTGCTTCTGTAACAATTCTTTTTCAAACTGGTTTCCATCCACATTGTTACCCTACTACGGCAACATAGTTGCGATTTTTGAGTTTTTGAAACATAAAGCTGTGAAATGAATCAACCCGACACAACCCCTTACCAGGCTAAATCTGCCGTATTGTTTTTGATATTTAACCGGCCGGATACCACGTTTGAAGTTTTTGAACAGATCAGGACAGCCAAGCCGCCGCGCTTATACATAGCTGCTGATGGTCCGCGGGAAAATAATGAAAACGATGCGTTGCTGTGCGAACAGGCAAGGGAGGTTGCTGCTAAGGTTGACTGGGATTGTGAGCTTAAAACACTTTTTAAAGACGAGAACCAGGGCTGCCGCGACAGCGTATCTGATGCCGTTACCTGGTTTTTTGACCATGAAGAAGAGGGCATTATCCTGGAGGATGACTGTTTGCCTGCCAACAGCTTTTTTCTGTTCTGCGATACGCTATTGGAAAAATACCGCGACGATACACGCATCAGGCATATTACCGGCTGCAACTTTCAGAAAGGCAACAAGCATGGCGATGCCAGTTATTATTTTTCCAACCGCATCCATGTTTGGGGCTGGGCCAGTTGGAGAAGGGTTTGGAAGGATTACGATAAAAGCCTCGAAAAATACAGCAGCGAGCAGATTTCCGACACCATGGCGAATATTTACAAGGACCCGCTGGTAGTGGAGACCTGGACAAACATTTTTGAAGACGTAAAAGCCGGTGCTATTAATTCATGGGCTTATCCATTGGATTTTGTCAATTTCTTTAACAACGGCCTGGTTATCATCCCCAATCAAAACCTGATAAAGAATATTGGTTATGGCCCTGATGCTACACACACGCAAATAGTTGACGAGTTTCATGAGCGAAACCCCTTACAGGAAATTGATGAAATAACTCACCCGGTGTTTATCGTGCCCAATAAACAGGCAGACCTGTTTATAATTGACCGTGATTTTGGTTTAGAAGAGCGCCGCCTGAAAGAGAGGGCGCTTAAAACAAGGATGAAAAGGTGGTTGAGAACCGTTTTTAGAAACGCCGCGCTGTAGTTATTTTCTGAAGATCTTTTTATTATGCCGGTAATTATTGCGCAGCGAAAAATGAATAAATTTAGCATAGCGCTTTAAATAAAACCTTTTGAGGATAGGTTTATATGGCCCCTGGAAATGCAGCAACGCCATATCCATTTTCTTGCCCGACTTAAGCGAACAGGTGATCTTATCGTTCGAGATTTTCAGTTTTTTCCTGTCGGCAAAGGTCTTGAACTCATCGTCTTCACAAATATGGGTAGAGAGATTGTGATCTATCCCAAGCTCAAATTTTGTTGAATTTGAATTGATGCAGGGCACATTTCGCTGCTGTGTCCACATATATAGCAGGCTCATGTCTGATACCGATGTCTGGATGTATTTTTCCGTTTGCGAACGGTAGAATTCCCCGAGAAAATCGTGTTCATAATTTCTTTTATAAACGTCGACGGTGAAGTCGAGAAAATCCATCAACAACTCACGGTTCCAGAAGGTACAGTGCGGCGAGATCTGCAACTGCGATCCGCGTTCGTCAAAACCTTCGCTCCCTACAAATGAGCCTTCAAATTTATAGCCCTGAACGTTTCTGAACGATTTGGCGATATACACGTCGGTATCTGTCATCAGGAAAGGCTCGTCGTTTTTCAAAAGCGTAGCAATTGCAAAGTACCGCGCAAAGCAGGCTATCTCAAATTCAGGCGGGTTAACGCTGTAGTGCTTGTAGTGCTTAATAAACTCGTTATACAGTTTGTTATCTGCAGATGGCGGATTATTGATCACCGTAACGTTAAAGCCTAACGATTTTGCTTTGCCGAGATAAGGTTGCAGGTAATTTACAGGACGGGTTTCGTAAATGAAGATGTTTTTGGGCATAGCGATGATGTTGTGCAAAAATACGCCAAAAAAGGGTATGGGCAAAGACATAAAAAAGGCGCCGTTCAAACACAGCGCCTTTTATTTGATTTCTTAGCTTTCGCCTTTCAGCTTTAACCTTTCTCCGTTCTTACTGGAATTTAAATCCTAAACCAATCTGGAAAGCCTCGTTGCGGTATCCCGGAATAAAGTAGGCATTATCATCAGTTTCCTGGAAATCGATGGTGTAACGTGCGCGGATCTCCACATTTGGCGTTACATCGAAACCTACACCGATTACACCATCAAGCACGGTGCGGTCGTTAGTAGTGTTGTAATGATCGCGGGCGGTAACGTCAAAACCATTATCGTAGGTGTTAGTGGTAGATATCGGGAATGATACCTGCGGACCAACCACTACGTTAAAGTAAGGCGATACACGGAATTTTGCCAGCAATGGCACATCGATAAAGTTGCTGCGCTGGGTGAAGTTACCGTCGTTGGTGGAAGCCCTGTAGCCTTTTTGCGACCACAATACTTCCGGCTCGAACGACAGCGGGTAAACAATAGGTACATCGAGCGTTAAACCCACGTGGTAAGCGGTGATACCATCGGTTGAGTAATCGGAATTATAAGAGTCGACCGCATCGGCAAAATTGAAACCACCGGCTATACCCACGCGTACTTTGTAAAAATCGTTATTTGAATTGCGGGGAGCGGGGCGCCTCACCGCACGACGATGGCCATAATAATAGCCTTGTGCGCTTACTGAACCTGCAACCAGCAGGCATATCGCAAAAAAGAAAAGTTTTTTCATTGTCGTAATTGTTTAATTATATCTCATAGAGTAAAAAACAATACAAAGGTTTATTCATTATTGTTTTTTTATGGGGATTATCCTCATAAAAATCATAATTCAGCTACATTTGGCCATGTTATCCGCATTAAAACGCTTAAAAATTTCTTTAGTATTTGTGGTTTGTTTGATGAGTAGCAAAGCATTTGCACAGCGTGAAAGCTTCATTCAGCAACTCAGTCACCAGAACCATTGGGTCGATTCGGTTTTTAAAAAGCTGAACCGGAAGGGCAGGGTAGCGCAGTTATTTTTTGTGCGGGCGCATACCAATTTAGGACAGGCCTATGAAGACTCTGTTGCCGGGGTGATCAAGGACCAGCAGGTAGGCGGATTGGTATTTTTCCAGGGCGGGCCTGTGCGGCAGGCAACGCTGATAAACCGTTACCAGAAAATTGCCAGGGTTCCTTTGCTGATAGCGCAGGACGGCGAATGGGGCATAGGCATGAGACTGGATTCGACCATTTCCTATCCTTATCAGATGACGCTGGGTGCCATACAAGACAATAACCTGATCTATAAAATGGGGCAGCAGGTAGCTTATGATTTTAAGCGCCTGGGCATGCAGATGAATTTCGGGCCCGATATGGACATCAACAATAACCCGAACAACCCGGTGATCAATTACCGTTCATTCGGCGATAATAAATACAATGTTGCCGCCAAGGGCATTGCCTATTTTAAAGGCATGCAGGATGCGGGCCTTTTAACCACCGCCAAGCACTTTCCGGGGCATGGCGATACCAATGTCGATTCGCACCTCGATCTGCCTTTGTTGCCCTTTACAAGGCAGCGGCTCGACTCGTTAGAAGAATACCCCTTCCGCGAGGCGATAAATGCCGGCATCAGCGGGATAATGATAGCCCACATGGATATACCGGCGCTGGATAGCACAAAGAACCTGCCGTCCACCTTATCACGGCCCATTGTTACCGGGATATTGAAAGATTCCCTGGGATTTAAAGGCCTTGTTGTTTCCGACGCCATGGAGATGAAGGGCGTTCTGAAATATTTCCCAAAAGGTGAGGCCGATGTGCGCGCGTTCTTGGCAGGGAATGATATTATCGAGTTATCAGAGAATTCGGAACGTGCCATCAAGCTGATCCGCAAGGCCATCCGTAAAGACCAGATCTCAAAGGCCGAGTTTGAAGCCCGGGTAAAAAAAGTACTGGCCGCCAAATATTGGGCAGGATTGAATAAATACCACGAAACCGATTTGGCGCACCTGACGGAAGATCTTAACCGCCCTGCGGCCGCCGACCTTGTTCAACAATTGAGTGATGCCGCTGTGACGCTGGTAAAAGGCAATGCGGCAGCATTACAGTTAAGTCCGCTGGTGAGGACGGCCTTTGTGAGCGTGGGTGTTAGTCAGCCAACGGTTTTTCAGCAGGAGTTATCGCGGTGGTACGGGTATAATACCTGGTTCACCGTTGATAAGCGCATGCCCGCTGCCGAACTACAAAATCTGCTAAAAACGCTGAAAGGCTACAACCAGATCATAGTAAGTATTAACGATACCCGAACCCGGCCTGCCAGCAAGCTTGATTACAGCCCGGAAGTTAAACAATTTATTGCTGATGTGGCAGCACGCAAGGGCAGTGTGATCAGTGTTTTTGCAAACGCCTATACTATTGCCGATCTGCCCGGCATTGAAAAATGCGGTGTCTTGCTGGCCTGCTACCAGATGACTGATGCCTTACAGCGCTCGGCAGTGAAAGTTATTACGAGACAAATGAGGCCATCAGGCAGATTGCCGGTAACAGTTACGAAGGAATTTGTGACCGGGTTGAGGGGGATGATGTGAGGGGGAGAGGCAAGAAATTTAGAGCCAAGAGCCAAGAATCAAGAGAAGCGCTGAAGGTGGAGATTGGTTGATTCTTGATTCTTACAGACAATTTTTTATCTTGACTCTTGGTTCTTGGCTCTTGGCTCTTGATTCTTTTTTAATATGGAAAACATAAAAGCAATAGTAACCGGCGCCACCGGGATGGTAGGCGAAGGCGTTTTACACGAGTGCCTGATTGATCCGCAGGTTACCGAAGTGTTGATAGTGAACCGGAAGCCTAGCGGTTTTTCTCATCCCAAATTAAAGGAAATTGTACACGCCAATTTCTTTGATCTGACGGCCATTGAAAGCCGGCTTGCCGGGTACAACGCCTGTTATTTTTGTTTGGGGGTATCGTCTGTTGGTATGAAGGAGCCGGAATATTATAAGCTTACTTATACCTTAACTATGAATTTTGCCGAAACCGTAAGCCGCTTAAACCCGGACATGACCTTTTGCTATGTATCAGGCGCCAGTACTGATAGTACGGAGCAGGGTAAATCGATGTGGGCCCGGGTAAAAGGAAAGACCGAAAACGCATTGATGAGATTACCTTTCAAACGGGCGTTCAATTTCAGGCCGGGCTTTATGAAACCTACCAAAGGCCTGAAAAATACATTGTCGTTGTATAAATATCTGGGGTGGTTGTTTCCAATCCTGCGTATTTTAACGCCAAATATAGTGAGTACATTGGCACAGGTTGGTCGGGCAATGATCAATGTAACGAAGTTTGGGTATCCGAAGCAGGTATTGGAGGTGAAGGATATAAAGGCAGCCGCGCAGGCCTAACGCGGTGTTACTTCCTGAATTTCTTTTTGGGATTTCGGCTTGTATGAAAAATCGCCATCACGATAATTTTGCTTGACGTTACGTCGATAGTATAAACGATCAGGAATGGAAATCTATCGGTAAGTGCTTCGTGAAAATTCTTGTAGGATTTTTTATAGTGAAGAGGATTATTGCAGATCAATTGCAATTTCCGGAACACCTCGGCTCTAAATTCGCCTCCCAGTCCTTCCTTTTGCTCCTCGTACCAGGCATAAGCATCAGAAAAGTCAATTACCGCTTCATCCTTTAGAATAAAAGTATAGGTCATTTGCCGGCTTTTCTTTCTTTTAGCCCCCGTTCGGCTATGGCGATGGTTTCCTCCCAGGTGTAGGATTTACTCTTTCCGCTTAAATGGTCGGCATACCTTTGGTCTAATATCGACTTTTGTTCAGCGGTTAAGAATGAATCGTCAGTTGAAACATCAATATCGTCCTTAACCAAAGTATAAATAGCTTTCAGCTTTTTATCTTCGGCTGAGTCGATATAGTCGTGAAGTTGTTGCTTGATCTGTGAAGTTCGCATCTAATCGCTTTTTACAAATTTAACTAATTTTTCAAATGGAGAGTTTGCTTATTTTATGTTGTGGCGAGAATCGTGGTTGATTGAAACTTACATACGATTATAGAAATTAACATCTTCCTGAGCTAGCACTATTCTCTTGAGCGTAAGCGGAAAAATCTCATACAGGGTATATTGGCGCCAATGCATAGTTTGGATGCATAGTGTCTAAGTTTTCTCGCTCGCGCTCGAAATGATAAAATGGGATAGAAATAGTTTTTTCTATCTTGGCTCTTGGTTCTTGGCTCTTGGTTCTTGGCTCTTGGTTCTTGACCTCTTGACCCTCCTGTCTCTTCTTTATAGCTTCGCTAAAGCATCGTCCATTCCATCCACAAAATCTTCCAGCTCGGCGTACCATTCTTCGCCGTATTTGCGGATGAGAGGTGCTTTCAAAAATTCATGTACACGCACCTTTAGTTCATTGCCGAAGGCGCAGGCCGGACTGCAGATGTTCCAGCGGTCGTAATTCAATACGTCGAATTCAGGGTATTTGGTGATGCGGATGGGGTAGAGGTGGCACGAGATGGGTTTTTTCCAGTTGATATCACCATGCTCATAAGCCTTTTCGATGGCGCACTTGGTAATGCCGTTCTCGAAGATCACGTAGGCGCATTCCTTGTTTTTATCAACGCAGGGGGTGGTGTAATCGCCGTCGAAATCGGTAACGTAGGTACCTTCCCGCTCAACGGTGGCTATGCCTTTGGCCGTCATGTAGGGCTTTACCCTGGGGTAGATCTCATTTAAAATATCCAGTTCGTCGGCATTGAGCGGCGCGCCGGAGTCGCCCTCGAGGCAGCAGGCGCCCTTGCATTTATTCAGATTACATACAAAATTCTCTTTTACTACGTCTTCATGCAGTAAAACACCACCAACCTCTATCATTACTTTTTTAACGGATTTAAAGGATATTTCAAATTTTTGGCGCTGGTTAATTCCATCGTCAAACTGCCGACTATCAATTCCACATGCGCCTTTACGGGTATGCGGTTGGCATCGTCGGTGATCCAAAGGTACAACTTACTGCTCTTTCTGAAAACCCGGCCGGGGATAATGGTGGGGTTAAATTTGAGGCAGTTGAATTTGCCGAGCGCACAATCCATCTTTTCTTTACCCGAATAGGTGATCTCCATGCTGTGAACACCGTCTTCCAGAAAATATTCGAGGTTAAATTTATCGCCTACTTTGATCTTTGAAATATCGATGCTCCGGGCAAAGTAATAAGCGGATAGAAAGTCGAAAGTTTTGCCTTTCATTGGGAAAACCCCTTTGTCGGCCTTTATTTTTCCCGTGGCATGATCAAATGTTACATTGTCGGAATGCTTGTAGCTGGCCTCCTTGCGGTTTTCGGTATAAAAATAGGGTTCCAGTGTTTTTTCGTCGACGTAGGTTTCGTAGCGGTTGCGCACCTTGTAAAATATGTCGAACGTGCCGGCGGTTTTAGCATCGGCTATGATGTGAAATGCCGGATTACCTTCAAATTTCCTGTCACTTTCCGAGACTTTGATAGTAGTTTCGGCAGCCGTAAAGAAGCCGTATTTCAGTTTATAACTCAATTCTTCGCCGGTCTTGAATGACGGTTCGCCGAGGTAAGCCAGTTCCTGGCCATAAGACGCATACGTGAATACCGCAAATAAGGACAGGAAGAGAAGGAATTTGTTCATTGTTGTGTTGTTAGCCAAAGCGATGGTTATCTGTTCAGGCTTTGACTATAAACTGCCTTGATTGTAAAATAGTATACAGGGAAATGACATTTATATGATCTGTTTAGAACCCTCCCTCACTTTACGTCATTGCGAGGAACGAAGCAATCTCTACGCAGGCTATTAACGCCAATGCATAGTCCAGAGATTGCTTCGTTCCTCGCAATGACGCGCTGGGGGACGGCAGCTTTTGTCTTGACTCTTGTCTCTTGGTTCTTGACTCTTGATTCCTGGCTCTTGATTCTTGGCTCTTGATTCTACTCTCAGTCCTTCTTTTTATAGATCGGCACCGTAGAGCATGGCTCGCCGAACATCAGGCTTTTCACTATGGGGGTAAGCTTTTTTGTAAGCTCTACATAAGCAGATACAGGTACCGGGGTATCGCCGCAGCCTTTGATCACAATGCGCTGATGGCGGTATTGTTCGGCATCCATCGTGGCTATGCTTTTTATAAAGAGCACGGTTTCCAGTACGTCGGCGTCGCCAAAAACAACTTCTTTGGCATAAGGCGCCAGGCGGTTAGCCAGCAGCATGTAAGCCCAGGCCGGTACAATGGCATCGGCGGTGCAGGTTACGGCTACGTATTTATCCTGGTAAGCCGACCAGTCGTGCCCCTTCACAAACTCCCTGAAATCTTTTTCCTTCAGGATCAGCTCCATAAACAAATTGTCTTTAATGTCATAAACAACCCGTTCGCCTTCAGGATAAAATGAAGCCGGGTCGAGGGTGACCAATCCGCTTTGTGCAACCTTGTTTATTATATTTTCCTGTATCTCCATGGCGTGTTCTGAAATAAAAAATCCGGGAGCGATGTTAACCGTCCCGGATGCAAAATTACTTTAAAAATATCTTATAAGAACTTGGCTCTGTAATCTTTTACATTCGCCTTATCTTTCAGTGCGTCAAAGATCTGGCCTTGCGAGCGCTGCAGCATCATTTGTGCCAACTGCTCTT
This sequence comes from Mucilaginibacter sp., assembly GCA_036569325.1. GTDB lineage: Bacteria > Bacteroidota > Bacteroidia > Sphingobacteriales > Sphingobacteriaceae > Mucilaginibacter. The sequence goes on from DATCQV010000042.1 coordinate 20,593, forward strand.
TTTCACGAACAAGGTTGGTAGCCGGAGCAGGGTTAACAAAGCTGTCAACACTGAACACGAATACGCCTTGCATACCTTCAACCGGTTTAGACAGTTTGTTAGGCTGCGAACCGAACACGGTACCGATCAATTTATATTCAGGGCCTGTGCCAGGGATAACCGGGTTTGCAAACACGATGTTCTGAATAGGGGTTACCTTAGCGCCGGCTTTTTGTGCAACCTGATCGATAGACGATGCGCCGTTCAGTGCAGCCTGCAACTTATCAACCAGTATCTTGCCTTTTACTTTGTTTTTAACCATCGGCTCAATCTGTTTCTTTACATCGGCTAATGAAAGGATGCCTTTCGGTTTGATAGAAATAAGGTGGGCTACGATGTACTGGTTGCCGGTATCATAAACTTTCTCGGAGAAATCGCCCTCTTTTGCGCCGAATGCCCATTTTACAATCTCGCGGGCGCTTTCAACGCCGGGGATAGAAATAGCAACACCATTAACATCAGGTGCCGGATGTACTTTCAGGTTTTCCTTTTTAGCTTCTGCGTCAAAGTTTTCTTTGGTAAGGTTTGCAAGGAAAGCCTGTGCTTTGCTGTAGATGTTTGATTGGGTTGTGGTACTGGCTTTTAAAGGCACGTCAACCAAACCAACCTTAATAGCTTTGGAGTTACCTTTCAGATCCTCAACCTCGATGAGGTGAACACCGAATTGTGTTGGGACAACCAGCAGCTGGCCTTTTTGGGCTTTAAACACAGCGTCTTCAAAAGCGGGTACCATGGTATTACGGGCAAATGTTCCCAGGTCGCCGCCTTTTACTGCCGAATTTTTGTCGATAGAGAAAGTGTTAGCCAGTTCGGCAAATGATTTACCACCCTGGATCAGCTTTTTCAATGAGTCGGCTTCTGCAATGGCTTTTTCCACGCCGATAGTTTTATCGTCGATAAGGATATGACGTGCTTTTACTGAATCGGGCTCAACGCGCGAATCAACCAGCTTGGCAATTTTGTAGCTGTTGCCGGTAAGGTACGGACCGTAAACAAAACCCTTTTCGGCAGTGAACATTACTGAATCGATCTTTGGCTCCAAACCTTTGCCTTTATGAAGGAACACTAAAGGAAGCTTGGTTTCAGAATTGATCTGTACGAACAGTGAGTCGTTGGTGGCGGTTTTGAAATCGGCAGCCAGTTTTTCAGCTTTTGCCTTAACGGCGGCAGAGTCTTCTTTAGATGGCGCAGCATTGAAGCTTACATAGTCTAAAGTTCTTAACTCCTGCTGATTTTTGAACTCGTTAACGTGATCGTTATAGTAATCCTGGTAATCGGCATCGGTAAGGGTAACTTTATTATCGGGTACCGAAGCGTAATCAAGGGCTACGTATCTGAAGTTGGCCAGCTTATTTTTGTCTGTATAGTTTTCTTTGGCCTCGAGCGAGTTAACATACAGGCCATTGCTTATCAGCGTGGTGTATTTCTGGTTAAGCTTGTTCTCTATCAGTTGCGTAGTAAATGAGGTCCACTGCGCTCTTACCGGATCGTCGGCCTTTGATGCGTTGTAATTGGTAAGGAAGGTATTCAGCTTTGTACGGTCTAACTTACCGGTTTGCGGATCGCCGAAATATTGCAGGATGGCCGGGTCAGGGTTGTTACCGCTGATCATTGCCTGCGTTTCATCGGTACCGACAACCAAGCCAAGCTTATCTATCTCTTTCTGGAATATTTTCTCGCGAACAAGCTGCCCCCAGGCGCTTTCCTGTGCGTAGGCCTGAATTTGAGGAGTAAGGTCACTTGTGCCCGACTGTTGTTTGAACTGATTGCTTAGCTGGTCGTACAATTTCTGGTAATCGTCGTAAGCTATTTTTTCGCCGCCAACTTCACCCAGTAAATTACGGTCGTCTCTGAAGAATGAGCCTCCCGACTTAATTACCTCACCCACAATGAATGCGAAGAGCGCGAAACCGATAAAAAATGCGAGAATCTTCCCCATCCGGTCCCGCAAAAAACCCATAATACCCATAAACGTTTATTCTAATTGCTTTTCTATATTATTAAAAAGAGGGCGCAAGATACAATTTTTAGTAA
>DATCQV010000043.1:0-8662 GCA_036569325.1 Mucilaginibacter sp.
GGCAGGGTATTTATCCAGGTCTCGTATAAAGGCGTCCAGCACTCGGCCACTACTATGGCGTTTACCCTGATGCCGTATTTGAGCAATTCAACAGCCCATTCACGTGTCAATGCATTCCTTCCTCCGTTTGCAGCTGCATAACCCGATGTATTTCCCTGCCCCGTATCGGCAGTTTTCGATGTAATGTTCAATATCGCTCCCTTTGACTTTTTTAAGGCAGGCAGCGCGCAATGGGCCATCAAATAATAATGAACCACATTTTTATGCAGCGACGCCATAAATTGTTCATAATTGCCGTTCTCCAAACCCACGCCATCATTCACACCGGCATTATTAACAAGACCTTCTATCCGGCCAAATTGTTGCAGCACCGCATTTATTGCTTTTTCACATGCTGAAGGGTCGGTCAGTTCGGCTACAACCTGCCAGGCTTTACCGCCAGCGGCTTCAACTTCCTTAACTATGGCCATATTATCAGCTTCGCTCCTGCCCACAATAACCGGGATGGCGCCTTCGGCAGCCAAAACTTTTGTAATACCCGCGCCGATACCTTTGGCACCGCCGGTAACTATTATCACTTTATCTTTTAATCCTAAATCCATAGTATGCTAATTAATGCCCGCCGGCAACCTCTAACTGCTTAACCTTTAAATTGCGCTGGGCATAGTAAAAAATATACAGGAATGATGCAACCGGCACCAAGTAGGCATACCGGATATTGCTCATATCAGACACGTAACCCATAATTGGCGGAATGGTTGCCCCGCCTACTATGCCCATAATAACCAATGATGAACCCAATTTTGTTCTTTGTCCCAAACCTCTTACGCTCAAAGAAAATACCGTCGGGAACATGATCGACATGAAGAACGTTACGCCCATCAACGCGAAAACAGTGAACTTGCCGTCGAGGAAGAAGATCAATATCAGTAATAAAACATTCATGGTGCAATAGAATGCCAGCAGCTTTACCGGGTGAACAAATTTCATCAGGAAGGTACCGCTGAACCGGCCCAGCATAAAGCAGAACGTAGCAGCGGTGAGGAAGTACGAAGCCGGCTTTTCGGCTAATCCTGCTATTCTTTCACTGTAGCGAATGAAGAATCCCAGAATGCCGGCTTGTGCACCAACATAAAAGAATTGAGCTATAATGCCCTTTCGCAGATTAGCTATTTTGAGGAGCGCGCCTATTTTTCTGATCAATGTACCTTCGTCCTTAACATCAAGGTCTTTATCGCCGGGTTCTTCTATTTCCGGCAAGTTGGTTTTGTAGATCAAAATCGCCACCACCAATACAACTAAACCGATAATTAAATAGGGAATTTGTACCGCCGATGCTTCTTTGTTTAAATAAGTATTCAGTTGATCGGGTGACATTGCAGCCTCTTCCTGCGGCGACAAGTTCTTACCTGATAAAATGAAAACACCACCTGCCAGCGGACCAAGTGCAGCCGCCAAACCGTTAAATGATTGTGAAAAGTTGATACGGCGTGTTGCTGTGGCAGGATCGCCTAACACAGTGATATAGGGATTAGCAGCTGTTTCGAGGAATGCCGCTCCGCTAAAAATAATAAACAGCGATCCCAGGAAAAACGGATAACTCCTCACCGCGGCTGCCGGGAAGAACAAGAACGCACCGGTGGCAAATAAGATCAGCCCAAGCAATATCCCGCCTTTATAGCCGTAGTGATGCATAATTCTTGCAGCAGGTATAGGCAAAATAAAATAAGCGACATAAGATGCGGAATCGACCAGTGAAGATTGAAAATCTGTAAGCTGGCAAGCCTTTTTTAAGTGGGCAATTAATATCGGGTTGAGGTTAAGTGCAAATCCCCAGATAAAAAACAAGGACGTGACTAAGGCTAACGCTACCAGTTTGGAATCTTTTGACATGAAGAAGGTTTAAAATCAGTTAATAATTGGTTTTTTCGGGCATTGATGGATGGCGCTTTTAGCTTTTTGCTTTCACGGCAAACACCGTCACAATATAAATTATTTAAATGCAGCTTGTATGTCCTGCAACGATATTCCTAAAGTTTTTAACGCAATGGTGTTCAACTCATCCTTGTCGCCGGTAAAATGGAACACGCTGTGGTTATGCGACAGCTTTTCGCCGGGCTTTAAAAATGCTGCAGGCGATACGCTCTCCAGTTCATAGAACGGCCCCATTTGCGTTTTATCAGCCAGCGGACCATCGTTATAAGCATTCACCGCATCACCTGCGAACGGATCGCGGTCGGTACGCCATTCCTGGTTAAGGTAGGTTGCTTTGGTATCAGTATCAAATTGGATAATGGTGAGGATATTATTTTCACCATCGTAATTTCCGGCCACATTTTTGGCGCGCGAGGCCTGCATCCCAAGCTTTCCACGGGATTTGCCATCGGCCTTAAATAACAAAATACCGTTATTGATCCTGATGCGGTCTTTAGGAATTTCGCCGAAATAATCGGTTGTGGCTACTTTGCCCTCACCATCGTTATAAGGCACAACGGTAATGGTTTTGGCAGAAGGCGAGAACATATCCAGGTTCCAGACGCAGGGCGCGCCGGTTTGTTTATCCCAGGCCTTATCGCCGGTATTGGTTAGCGTGGTTGTTGTGTGGAAGGCTACCGATTTAATCATGGGATTCAAATCGATCCCTAACTTTGTTTTTATATCGGCAGGTTCCAGTATTTCAATATCGCGGGCAACCGACAGGTTAAGCGTGGTACCCGCGTAGTTCAGCAGCCTGGCCGATTTGGTTAGCGATGCTTTTTTATCAGTATTCGATACCAGTTTCCAGCTTTCATTATCAACGGCTGCCGGGGTATGCCAGTTGGCAAACTCCATTTTGGTACCGGGCTTAAAGAACAGGGAAAACTTACCACCTTCGGGGCCAAGCCAAAGCCTGTCCTCTGCGCCGTAAGCGTTCATGTGCTCATCAAGTTTCTGCTGGTCGAATGTTTTATAATTGATCCATCCAAAGCTTTTACCATTCGCCCCATCGGCAGTGGATGTAAAAACCTTTGCCTGGTATTTCGGCGAAATAATGATCCGTCCGTTCCCATCTTTGCTGTTCAGCACAACCACACTGTCTTTCTTCTTCAGGAAGTCGAGATCATAGCCGAAAGTGCCTTTTTTGTAAGGGCTGTCTGCCATCTCCTGTTTGGCAGGCTGTTTTTCCTGACACCCCGATAGGCACAGCGCGGCCACAACGATGGCCGAATACTTAAAAACATTCATTATTATTCGGGTTTATGTTTTGGGTTTAACACAATGGTATTTATAAGTGTACCAATTTTATCGATAGTTATTTCCACCTCATCACCAACATTGAGGGTAAACTCGCCGGGCGGCACCAGGCAGGTACCGGTCATGAGGTAGCAGCCGTTTTTGAAATCGCACTCGCTGAATAAGTACCCTACTAATTCATCGAAAGAGCGTTTGATGCGCGAAACGGTGGTCTCGTCGGTATAAATAATTTCTCCCCGGCGTTTGATATTGAGTTTGATCGCTGTTTCGCCGCTAATGTGTGTTGAACTTACATACAAACAAGGACCGAGCGCTGCACTCCGTTCATAAATTTTGGCCTGCGGCAGGTAAAGGGCGTTCTCGCCCTCGATGCTGCGGCTGCTCATGTCGTTGCCGATGGTATAGCCTTGAATTTTGCCTTTCGAGTTAATAAAAAGTGTTAACTCCGGTTCGGGAACATTCCATGCAGAATCTTTGCGTATGTAGACCTGCTGCGCATGGCCTGCAACGCGTTCAGGAGTGGCCTTGAAGAATAACTCCGGTCGCTCGGCATCATAAACTTTATCGTACAAACTGGCAGCGCCCGAACTTTGCGATTCCTCCATGCGGGCATCCCGGCTTTTTAAATAAGTAACACCCGCCGCCCATACTTCTTGCTTACCAATTGGCGGAAGGATGTTTCCATCAACGAGCCACGCAGATCTTTCTTCGGAAGTTAAATGTTTGAAAGCGGGAATTTTTTGAGATAGATAACCGGCGAGGTCATCTCTGTTAACCAGCAGGTCCCACGATTCATTAACAACATAAACAGCGTTATCAGCTTCCAGCAGTATGCCTTTAATGGTGTTGTACAATTTCATAATCAAGTTTAAAGAAATTTTTCTTTAAATGTATGCTGTACATTAATTAATAGAAGCAAACGTGTAAAAAAGCTGTGATGCATCATCTAAAACTGGCAATTCGCTGCGGGCTGCAAGCCCTCCTTATCCATTGTTAAAATGGCTTTACCATTTTTATAGGTTACTATCCAAATGCCATCGAAATCCTCGTCGGCCCATTTGAGTCCTTTCGTTTTTACGCCTAAAGCCTTCAGGATATTGTTCATGGCCTTGTGTTCCCAAACTACCACTATTGTTCCGGTGCGGGCTTCCAATGCCTGGGCGAGACCGGGATAATCATCCACCTCATATTTTGTATTGATGGTTAAATTATATTTAATAGCCATGGGGCTTGCCGTTTGAAACATTCGCGCGTGCGACGCCGACTTTTTAGGATCGACCGTAGGCACATAAACACCTGCCGGAACGCCAAACTTTGCAATCAGGACCTTCGGCAACTGCAGCGCCCTGTTTAAGCCCTGACAGTTCAGATTATCGCCCACGGCTTCCTTTTCGCCATGACGGATAAGTACAATTTTTAAATTCGACGGCTGTGCTTTACCTGCTTCAACTGTTAAAGCGATCATTATGGTCAATAGCCAGGAGAAATATTTCATATTTTAGATAGATTTAAGTTGTAGCCGCTGTTATATGCGGCACGTGTTTTTTTATTTTAATATAAACGAGTTTAGATGTTGGTGTATTGCTTTTTAACGCAACGCTATTAATAGGCACCAATACATTTGCTTCAGGATAATAGGTGGCGGTATTGTGTTCGGGGATATTGTAAGGCACCACTATAAACAGACGTGCCACCCTCGTAGTTCCGCCGCTATAGTTAAACAAATCTACCTTCTCGCCCTCCGCAAATCCGGCTTTCTGCATATCCTTCCGGTTCATTAAGATCACCCGGCGTTCGTTGTGAATGCCGCGATACCGGTCATTCAGTCCATAGATTGTAGTATTGAATTGATCGTGACTGCGGATGGTGGTCATCATGTATTCATCAGCAGCAAGCTTGTGCTGCGGCAGTTCGGAAATGGTGAAACGAACTTTACTTCCGGCCTCTTCGGTTACAAATTTACCGTCGCGGGCTGTATTGGGCAGATAAAAGCCGCCCGGCTCGCGCACACGCCTGTTATAATCTTCAAAGCCGGGAATTACTTTTTCTATATCATCCCTAACGGCATCATAACTATTAGCATACCTTTCCCAGTCAATCACAGAACGATTGCCGAGCGTAGCTTTTGCCAATTCACAAACGATCCTGTTCTCGCTCATCAAATCATCCGATACCGGTGTCAAGATCCCTTTCGACATTTGCACCACGCCCATAGAATTCTCACAACTGATAAATTGGGGCTCTCCGTTCAACACATCTTTATCACTGCGGGCAAGCGTGGGTAAAATAATCGATTCTTCACCGTGCACCAGATGACCGCGATTAAGCTTGGTAGATACATTTACCATCAATTTCAGCTTGCGCAATCCGCTGGCGGTAAAACCAGTATCCGGCGTGGCCGAAAGGAAATTACCTCCCATGCAAAAGAACACCTTCAGCTTACCCTCATTCATAGCAGTTATCGATTCAACCACATCAAAACCATGACCGCGCGGAGGTTCAAAGCCAAATACTTCCTTCAGTTTATCCAGCTGTTTGGGCTTGGGTTTATCCCAGATCAGCATTGTGCGGTTACCCTGAACGTTACTGTGGCCGCGTACCGGGCATAAACCGGCTCCGGGCTTACCGATGCTGCCTTTCAACATGGCAAGGTTTACGATCTCCTTTACTGTTGCTACGCCATTAACGTGCTGCGTAATCCCCATCGCCCAGCAAATAATGATGCGGCTTTTGTATTTCAACATATCGGCAGCTTCTGTAAGTTGCCTCAAAGGAACACCGCAGGCTTCGGCCAGGTCTTCTAAATTATAGTCGTCCAGGTGACGAAGGAAATCTTCATAGCCAATAGTGTTCTTTTCGATATTCTCATGGTCGAACACTTTACCGGGCTCTTCCAATTCCGCGGCATAAAGCAGTTTTTCAAGTGCCTTGAGCAGCGCCATATCGCCATTGATCCTCACCTGTAAATAAAGATCCGCGAGTTGCGTACTGATACCAACAAAGCCTTTAACCGTTTGCGGATTTTTAAAGCCCATTAAACCCGCCTCATGCAAAGGGTTTATGGCGATGATCTTCGTTCCGTTGTGTTTGGCTTTTTCAAGGGCGTTGAGCATGCGCGGATGGTTAGTGCCGGGATTTTGGCCCATAATGATGATCACATCCGTGTTATAAAAATCGTTCAGCGTTACCGTTCCCTTGCCAATACCGATGGCCTCGGCCAAACCAACGCTGGTAGATTCATGGCACATATTGGAACAATCGGGCATATTATTGGTACCGAACTCACGCACAAATAACTGGTAAGTGAAAGATGCCTCGTTACTTGTACGGCCTGATGTATAAAACGCCGCCTCATCCGGCGAATCAAGTGCATTCAGATGGTCTGCAATTTTTTTAAATGCGGCATCCCAACTAATCGGCTGGTAATGTGTACCACCCTTCGGCAGGTAAACGGGCTGGGCTATCCTGCCCTTTTTTCCTATTTCATAATCGTTCAGTTTGGCCAGTTCGGCTACTGAATTCCGGGCAAAGAATTCTGCAGCTAGTTTTTTTGTGGTGGCTTCTTCTGCAAATGCCTTTGCGCCGTTTTCGCAATATTCTGCGATAGGCGAACGGTCGTCGTCCGGGTCGGGCCAGGCACAGCTTGAACAATCAAAGCCGCCCTTTTTATTCATGTGAAACAGCCCCTCCATCCCCCGAACCGCACCGGCCTCTTTCAAAACATCGGTCAGCGCAGCAGTAACAGCCGGGATGCCGGCCGCCCATTGCTTAGGCTCGGTAATTCTGCTGTCCAGCAGTTCCTCCGGATTTTCTTCGGCCGGCGTTTTATCGTCTTTAATCGTTGTACTCATCAGCTAAAGGATTGGGGTAGTTATCGCTTTGATCTTCTGTTACGTTATCCAGGCAGGTAAAATCTTTTTCAACCAGCAAATACAATTTGTTGTCGCTGTTTTCAAAACCCACCTTACCGGTATTTGCCAGCTCTCTTATCATGCTTTCCGGCATAAAAAGGCTGATCGTATGATTACTGTATGTCGACGACAGTACATTATCATTTACAGCCTGTATTTCATAAACAAGCTTCTGCAAACCAAAATCGACACTATCCTGAAGATGTCCGTATTTTTCAAGATTTGCTACGTCTGATCTGGTGAGCCGGTATCTTATCGAATTTGTTTTAATGCGTATTTTCATGCACAGGAATTAGAATGCGGTGACCCGCTGTATAAATATTGAAGCGCCGGTCACGTAAAAATCCGGCTAATGTGATATCAAATTCTGCCGCCAGCTCAACAGCAAGGCTCGACGGCGCACCCACGGCAGCTATGATCTTTATGCCCGCCATAGCGGCTTTTTGGACCAACTCAAAACTTGCGCGACCACTTAACAACAAAATATGATTATTTAAAGGCAGCCAGTTTTTGCTTAACGCCGCGCCGATCAGTTTATCCAAAGCATTGTGGCGGCCAACATCTTCCCTGATCAGCAGCAATTCGCCATTTAAATTAAATAATGCCGAGGCATGTAACCCGCCAGTTTCGGCAAATACCCGCTGCTGCCGGCGTAAAATTTCGGGTAGTTGACAAATTAGCTCGGCATCGATACTGATATCGGGGTTTTTATCATCAGCAAAAGCGCTCACCGTACGGATGGCATTGATAGAGCCTTTTCCGCATACGCCGCAGCTTGATGTGGTATAGAAATTTCGTTCAGCGCTTTGTAAGTTGGGGACGATGTCATCGGCCAACTTTACCGTAATAACATTCTCTTTATTTTCGGCACATGCAATAAAGGTATGTTCGGCTGTTTGAATGCCGGATGCGTTCTTTATAATTCCCTCTGTAAAGAGGAAACCCGTTGCCAATTCGGCGTCATTACCGGGCGTGCGCATGGTTACTGAAACAGGTTTGGTTTCGGATAGCCTACCGTTATTGTATTCCAACCGGATCTCCAGGGGCTCTTCTACAGCAAGGGCATCGTCAATAATTACGGTTTCTTCAACCGTAATTTTGGTTACCGGAACTTGCTTTATTGACGGCATAATAGGCTGCGATGTATAACTTATGTTACATAAAAACCACCCCGGGCACGGATTGTTTTCCGTTAAAGATACGCTCAAAAATTTCAAACTCATAACAACATAATTTCACCTATTAACCCTAAATTTGGCACATGAACATAAAGATACTGGCGTTCGGGATTGCGAAGGATATATTCGGGAGCACGTCGGTTAACCTGGAACTGAATAACGACGCTACCGTTTATAATTTAAAATACCTGCTCGAGCAGCAATATCCGCGGTTAAAGCAATTGGCATCCTACATGGTGGCCGTAAATAATGAATACGCCCTGCCGGGAGACAACCTGCATGAGCGCGACGAAATAGCGATCATCCCGCCCGTTAGTGGCGGATAGCCTGATATAAATT
>DATCQV010000044.1:0-16759 GCA_036569325.1 Mucilaginibacter sp.
TATTTAATTTAAAATTCCGTATTTTTGCAACCTCTAAAATTTGAGGTGGAAATTACTGATGTACAAGGAATATAAGCAGTTAAACTTATCGCAAACAGGCAAGGATGTATTGGAGTTCTGGCAGCAGAACGGCATCTTCGAAAAAAGCATCAGCAGTCGCCCGGCCACTAATCCATATACTTTTTATGAGGGGCCGCCGTCTGCAAATGGTATGCCCGGCATTCACCACGTAATGGCGCGCGCCATTAAGGATATTTTTTGCCGTTACAAAACGTTAAAAGGTTACCAGGTAAAACGCAAAGGCGGCTGGGATACACATGGCCTGCCTATTGAGCTGGCCGTTGAAAAGGCGCTGGGCATTACCAAAGACGATATCGGCAAAAAAATCTCGGTTAAAGACTACAACGATGCCTGCCGCAAGGAGGTAATGCGCTATACCGATATCTGGAACGACCTTACCGAAAAAATGGGTTACTGGGTCGATCTGGAAAATCCGTACATCACCTACAAGAACGAATACATTGAGTCGCTTTGGTGGATCCTGAAACAGTTACACAGCAAAGGATTACTTTATAAAGGATATACCGTACAGCCATACTCGCCAAAATCGGGCACGGGTTTAAGCTCGCACGAGCTGAACCAGCCGGGTACCTACAAAATGGTGAAGGACACCACCATCACGGCGCAGTTCAAGGTAAAAAGAGATAAAGATTCGGAGTTTTTATTTGAGAACATTGACGGCGAATTGTTCATTTTAGCATGGACAACCACCCCGTGGACACTACCATCGAACTGTGCGCTGGCCGTTGGCCCCAACATCAGATACGTCAAATTAAAAACGTTTAATCAATACACTGGAATACCTATAACTGTAATTTTGGCCAATGCTTTAGTTCAAAAAGTTGCTGGTCCCAATGTTGTTCCGACTATTGAAGGATTAACATTTGATCCAAAAAATAAAGCACAGCCCTACGCATATGATCGGGCTGGTTTAGAAACTGGATATATTTCAGGTTCTGAATTAGTCGGTATCCATTATGAGCAATTAATGCCTTATGTAACCAACGCAGATCTGGAAAAAAATGCATTCCGCGTGATCCCCGCTGATTTTGTGACCACCGAGGATGGTACCGGCATTGTACACACCGCTTCGATATTCGGTGCGGACGACTTCCGGGCCTGTAAGGAAAACAACGTGCCATCAGTACTGGTGAAGGATGAAAGCGGCAAAGAAGTTCCGCTGGTAAACAAACAAGGCAAATTTGTTGACGAGGTTACCGATTTTGCAGGCCGCTATGTAAAAGAAGAATATTACGACAAAGCAGATCGCGAAGCCCCCGATTTCAAACCTACCGATGTTTTAATATCGATCAAGCTGAAAACGGAAAACCGCGCCTTCGACGTAAAGAAATACGAACACAGCTACCCGCATTCGTGGCGCAGCGATGAGCCGATATTATATTATCCGCTCGACAGCTGGTTCATCAAAACCACGGCCGTTAAGGATAAGATGGTGGAACTGAACAAAACCATCAACTGGAAGCCGGAATCGACCGGTACAGGCCGTTTCGGCAATTGGCTGGAAAACCTGGTAGACTGGAATCTGTCGCGTTCACGCTACTGGGGTACCCCGCTGCCTATATGGCGTTGCGATGCCACCTATATCCAGCAGCCGGAGATCTGTATTGGCAGCATTGAAGAAATAAAGAAGGAAGGAATTTACTTTTACTTTGAGAAAGCCAAAGCATATTTCCTTGAGCATAACGCGACAGAAATAATGGAATTTTTGTCGATTCCTGCGGATGAGGATAGTGAAGAGGACCACGCTATTATCGAGCAACTTCAAATCGACTTAAAAAGAGGAACGCTGGAGTTAAGGAACTTCATTGATAACTGCCCGAACAGGGATGAACTTGTAAAGAAATTCTCGACCTCGGTAGAAGAATTCTTTGCCAGTGAAAATATCCCGATGGACCTGCACAGGCCTTATGTGGATAATATCATCTTCTCGAGGTTTTTTAACAGCCAGGCTTACTACTATTACAGGGAGTCTGACCTGATTGACGTTTGGTTCGATAGCGGCGCCATGCCTTACGCGCAATGGCATTTCCCGTTTGAAAATAAAGACGAGTTTAAAAACGCCTACCCGGCCGATTTCATTGCCGAAGGTGTTGACCAAACCCGTGGCTGGTTCTTTACCCTGCACGCCATTGCGGTGATGCTGAGCGAAACCAGCGACGAGATCAAAGCCATCAATGCCGAAGTTGGCAACAAGGGCGTATCGTTCAAAAACGTGATCTCGAACGGTTTGGTCCTGGATAAGAACGGCAACAAAATGTCGAAGCGTTTGGGTAACGGCGTTGATCCGTTCGAAACGATTGAGAAATTTGGTCCGGATGCGCCGCGCTGGTACATGATCAGTAACGCTGCGCCTTGGGATAACCTGAAATTTAATGTGGATGGCATCGACGAGGTGCGCCGCAAGTTTTTCGGTACGCTGTACAACACTTACAGCTTCTTTGTGATGTACGCCAACATCGATAAGTTTATTTACAGTGAAGCCGAGATCGATATCAAGAACAGACCGGAAATTGATCAATGGATCATTTCCTTACTGAATACCCTAAGCAAAGAGGTTGACGGTTTTTACGCCGATTTTGAGCCTACCAAAGCTGCCCGTGCTATCCAGGATTTTGTGGATGCACACCTGAGCAACTGGTATGTAAGGCTAAGCCGCCGCCGTTTCTGGCGTTCGGATAACTCGGCGGATAAGCTGTCGGCTTACCAAACGCTGTACACTTGTTTGACTACGATTGCGAAGCTGATGTCGCCTATTGCGCCGTTCTTTGCGGAACGTTTATATACCGACCTGAACAGCATCACCAAAAAAGAGGCATTCGAATCGGTACACCTGGCTTATTTCCCTGAGTACCATACCGACCTGGTAAACCCGGCATTGGAAGAACGCATGCAGATGGCACAGGATATCTCGTCGCTGGTGTTGTCGCTGCGTAAAAAGGTAAGCATCAATGTAAGGCAGCCTTTGAGCAAGATCTTATTGCCTATCCTCGACAAGAACTTTGAGCACCAGGTTGAACAGGTAAAAGACCTGATCCTTTCAGAAACCAACGTAAAGGGGATAGAATACATTACCGATACGGCGGGCTTCATCAAAAAGAAGGTAAAACCAAACTTTAAGGCTTTAGGCGCCAAGGTAGGCAAGGATATGAAACTGGTTGCCGAGGCGATTACCAACCTGCCGCAGGAAGGTATTGCTAAGCTGGAAAATGACGGCGATCTGCTGTTGCCAACCCAGCATTTGATCAACCTTACCGACGTTGAAATTATAGCGGAAGACGTTCCCGGATGGCAGGTTGCAAATTTAGGAAAACTAACCGTGGCTTTAGATGTTACCATAACCGACGAACTTAAACAGGAAGGCATCTCCCGCGAGCTGATAAACCGTATCCAGAATCTCAGGAAAGACTTAGGCTTCGAGGTAACCGACAAGATCAGCGTGCGGATAAATTGCCCTGCAATAATATGGGAAGCAGTGAATAATAATTTATCCTATATTTGCGCCGAAATTTTGGCAGACAGCCTTGTGCTTGATAATGAGTTGAATGGGGGTGAAAAAGTTGAGATAGACGGACACGAAATTTTGATTGCTATTAGTAAATTATAATGAAACAGGAAACAGAAAAAACAAGGTACTCAGAAGCAGACCTGCAGGAATTTAAAGGCATCATACTTGAAAAATTACGTATTGCCAAAGAAGAATTGAATTCGCTTGCAACTTCGCTGAGCTCGCCTAATGCTAACGGCACTGATGATACCGCAGGCACTTACAAAACACTGGAAGATGGATCGGCAACGCTGGAGAAGGAACAGATAAATCAGTTGGCTGCCCGCCAGAAAAAATTTATTGAGCAGTTAGACGCTGCCCTGGTACGTATAGAAAATAAAACCTATGGCATTTGCAGGGAAACCGGTAAACTGATCCAGAAAGAGCGTTTGCGCGCAGTTCCGCATACTACCCTGAGCATGGAAGCAAAACTTAAGCAATAAATGAAAGCTGCTTATTTAAGACCATTCCTTATTGCTGCTTTTATTGTGCTGGTTGACCAGGTGATTAAAACCTGGGTACGGACGCACATGGATATCAATTCCGAGATACATTTCCTGGGTAGCCGCGGTATGCTGAAGTATACCGAAAACAACGGCATGGCTTTTGGCTGGGAACTGGGCGGTAAGGTTGGGAAACTGGTGCTTACGTTGTTCCGGATTGTGGCGGTTTGCGGCATTGGCTATGGTTTGGTTTACCTCATCAAACATAAATATCACCGTGGACTGATTATGTGCGTTGCGCTGATATTTGCCGGTGCGCTGGGCAATATCGTCGATTCAACTTTTTATGGTCTGCTTTACCAGAACGGCCATATTTTTGAGGGCCGCGTGGTAGATATGTTCTATTTCCCGCTGGTGAGCGGTACTTATCCAAACTGGTTCCCTGCATGGGGCGGCCAGCATTTCGAGTTTTTTGAACCTATTTTTAACCTTGCCGATGCATCTATATCGGTAGGCGTTATTGCTATACTGATATTTCAGAAACGCTATTTCAAACACGAAAAACCCGAACTGGCCAGTCCCAATAGCGAGATGGTGGAGGAGTAGTTGGTCATTGGGCAGTGGTCATTAGTCATTAGTGGCAGTAGCAGTAAAAAAGGGTATCATGCTGAGGCTCTCGAAGCATGAGCGCGGGGGCCTATGTAACATGCCTGGCAGGCATTGGCCATTGCGCATGTCGTCCTTCGACAAGCTCAGGATGACAATCAACCGCGCGTTCAATACTTCGTATAGGCAAAACAATGCTAATGTGTGGTCGTTGATAATCAAAGGCTACGAACCATGAACCATCACCTATGAACCAATAAACTAAATGATATTTTTGACATTTTTTATCGGGGTAATAGCAAATGCCATCGGGTATATTCCGCCGGGTAATATCAATCTCACGGTTGTACAGCTCACCATTAACCGGGGTATGAAACAGGCTATGATGTTTATCATTGCCTTTTCGTCGGTTGAGTTTTTCTTTACCTATTTCATTATGCACGCGGCCAAATGGCTGAGCTCAGAAGTGCGGCTGGATACCATTATCGACTGGATCATGGTGGTGCTCTTCGGCGTGCTTGGTACCATTACCTGGATCCACCGCAAAAAACCACCGGAAACAAACTATTCAGATCGTGAAAGTATCCGCTACGGTATTTTGCTTGGTTTTTTAAACCCCATGCAGGTACCCTTCTGGATGATCACCGGCACCTACCTCATTACCCATCAATGGATAGAAGACGGTAAACTGGCGCTGGTGATATTCAGCATAGGTGCTGCCGGCGGAGCATTTTTAGGCCTGTATATGTATGCCCATTTTGCCAGGTATATTCAAAGCAAATTTGCACTGAGCACGAGATTGGTTAATACGAGTATTGCAGTTTTATTCTTCGGATTTGCGATTTATCACATTGTGAAGCAGTTGTGTTTGCACGTGTTTAAGTGATAACCTTTACCTCTTCAAAATAAATTTGTTATTTCGAGCGATAAATCCGAGGCCTTTAAAGGTACAAATGACAAGAAAGGATGCATGAAGCGATATCGGATTGCCGAAAGGATGACAACCCCATCGGGGTCAAATATTGGTAGAAAAAAGATGCGCTTGTTCAATCGTGCCGTAGGTACGTAACACCGCGTTCAGGTATTGGCGGGCTATGTGACGCACCTAACGGAGCGCACAATTAATGGTCTGCTTTGCTACCCATATTTTGCACCTACGGCGCAGTTATACCGGACGTCTTATTTGGATAAAAGCAATTTGTCGTGGGTATGACGAAGCAATACAAAGTAAGAAAATTACTGCTGCTCCCACTGCTACTAATGACTAATGCCCACTGCCTAATGAACCAGCCTGCACACTCCTGAAATTCCAGATCCTTTCAGCTTTACGGCCGATAAGCCAGAATGAAGCGCCGAGTATGGCAAAGAATAGCGTCTTGTTGGTGTGATCCCAAAAGTATTCGAAGTATTTGGTGTAGATGAAGATCAGCAGGAAGGTGATACCGAACTCACGTGCGATGACGTCTTTGGTTTTGAGGCCGAAGAACAGGAAACCACCCGCTACCACAGCTGAAATGATTCCCCAGTAAAAGAAGGTGATCTGCCGTACGTGCCACCATTTATCCAGATCGCCGAGGTTACCGAAGATGCTCAGCATCCAGAGCGACATGAACAGGTAGAGCAGTCCCACCACGTAAGTTAATTCCCAAAAACGCTGGAACCATTTTTGATTCTTGAGGATGTAAATTCCTGCCAGTAATACGATGCCGAATGCTACGAAACGCAGCGGATAGTTCATGCCAAGGAAGTAATCGGCCCAGCGGGTTTGATAGCCTGTTTCAGTGCCGAACCAACTGCCGAGCGACACCAATGCGAACAGCCAGATAAGCCGTGAATCCATACGCCAGGCCAGCACGCCATACACAAAAATGGAAAGCAGGAACAGCAGCGAATAGTGCCCCGAGCCATTATCAAAGGTTTTACCGAGATAGGCGATAGCACAGGCAGTAAATAGTACACCGGTAAATATGATGGCCTCGTTACTGAAGACCTTTTGCGGATACATTTTTTCCCAGCGCCTGCCAAAATAAAAGGCTACCGCTGCTGCGGCCGCGGCGATTATGCTGATAGCAATATCTGGCGTGTTATACAGGTTTTTAAGCCATTTGATCACTGCATCGTTAATAATGAGCGACCCAACCGCGATAGCCCCGCAAGCCAGCGCGATCCAGAAAGAATATTTGGCCAGCCGCATCCAGTCGAAACCTTTTATCTCGTACGAGCCGCGCAGGCTTTCGGCTGTTTGGGGATCGATCAGACGTTCGTCCTCCCAGTGTTTGATACTGCGGTTCAGAAACTCACTTTCCTGTTTATCGAGGTTTAATTTGGGCATAGTGTTGGGCTTGGTTCACGATTTACAAACGAGGGGAATGTTTGTAATTTATAACAACGTTCAGGCAAGATAGTTATTTTGGAGTGGAAAATAACAAATAGCAAACGCTCTCACTTGTCATTTCGAGCGCCAGCGAGAAATCTTGAACGAGCGACATTAACGCCAATGCATTCACGTCAATGCATAGTCCGGATGCAGGGTGTATAAGATCTCTCACTATGTTCGAGATGACAAGCGGCGCGGCAATTGACATTAATCCATCAGCAACGCCAGCACATCCTTTTTATCCTTCCCTATCTGCTCTTTCAACGCATCAAGTGAATCAAACTTCATATCATCGCGCACAAAGTTGTAGAACTCCAGACGGATCTGCTCATTGTAGATCTCTTTATCGAAATCAAAAATATTCACCTCTATGTTGCGGGTAACGCCGTTTACCGTTGGGCGTGTGCCAATATAGGCCATGCCTTTATAAGTTTCGCCACCGGTTTTAACTTTTACGGCGAAGATACCGTCAAGCGGGATGAGTTTATATTTTTCTTCGATGACGATGTTGGCTGTCGGGTACCCGATGGTACGGCCTAATTGATCGCCGCGGATAACTTTGCCGGTAATAAAGAAGGGATAGCTTAAAAATGTATGAGCCAGTTCGATAGCTCCGTTTAACAACGCTTCGCGCACGCGGGTTGAGCTGATGGCGACCTCGTAAATATCCTGCTCGGGAATCTCCACCACATCAAAACCATAAACCGGACCGAGGCGCTGCAGATCGGTCAACCCACCCTGGCGGTCTTTACCGAAGCGGTGATCATACCCGATAACTATCTTTTTGGTGCCTATTTTATCCACCAGGATATCACGGATATATTCCTCGGCGGTTTGGTTCGAAAAATCGCGCGAGAAGGGAGTGATGATCAAATGATCAATACCGAGCTCTTCCAGCATTTCGGCTTTTTCGTCGATGGTGTTGATCATTTTGATGCTCTCATCCTCCGGGTGCAGTATCATACGCGGGTGCGGGAAGAAAGTAAGCACAACGGTTTCGCCGCCGGTTTCAGCAGCAAGGCTTTTTAAGTCTGATATAATTTTGCGGTGACCGGTGTGTACGCCATCAAACGTGCCGATGGTAACTACGGCATTGCCGAGCCGCTTGAAATCATTGATATTATGGTAGATCTTCATTACAGGATTCTTTCGCAAAGGTATATTGTCTGAATCAGAATTTACAGGATTAGAGAATTAATAGAATTTACGGATTGCCGGGCCTATGGTTGCCACACCCCATTCTGAAAATTCGTTAGTTCTATAAATTCTGATTCAGACTCATTCCACGTCTGGAGTACTAACTTTTAATTCCCTGACAGTATTTACCAATTCCATTACTTCCCACGCATCTTCTATTTTATATTCTCCGCTGCGGGTACGTCTCAACCTTGATAAATAGGCACCATTATTAAGCGCCTTGCCGAAATCGTGCACCAGCGAACGGATATAAGTGCCTTTACTGCACACCACGCGGAAACTTACTTCGGGCAATGCAATTTCAGTGATCTCAAATTCGGTAATGGTAACGGTGCGGAGTTTTAATTCTACATCTTCACCGCGGCGGGCTTTTTCATACAGGCGCTCGCCGTCAACCTTTATGGCCGAGTGTGCGGGCGGATATTGGCCAATCTCACCGATGAATTGCTGACAGGCAGCTTTGACCTGTTCATCTGTTAAATGGCTGATGTCGAATTTTTCATCGGGCTCGGTTTCCATGTCGTACGATGGCGTGGTGGCGCCGAGGATCATGGTGCCGGTGTATTCTTTTTCCTGTGCCTGGAAGGTATCGATCTGTTTGGTCATTTTACCGGTGCAGATAATGAGCAGACCAGTAGCCAGCGGATCAAGGGTGCCGGCGTGACCAACCTTTAGTTTTAAAGGCTTAAAGGCATTACGCAGTTTGCCTACCACATCAAAGCTGGTCCACTTGTAGGGCTTGTTAACGAGTAATAATTGCCCTTCGGCAAAGTCGTGAATACCGGTAAAAGTACTTTTCATTCGTTCAAAGATATTTTTAAATAGAGGTGGTTAAAAAAATATCTTCTCTAATTTCAGGTATTATATTCAGTTCGAGCGCGGTGTCTAAAAACAGTTTGACGGCTTTTTTACCTTCAGTTCCTAAATCTACAGAAAATTTATTTACATACAGCTCAATGTGCTTGTACATTACTTCCTCGCTCATTTCCTGTGCATGCGAGCGGATAAATTCCAGACCCGATTTAGGATCGGCAAAAGCAAACTCCACAGAGCGGCGGATAATACGGTTCACCTTCAGTTGCACATCCAGCGGCAAATTGCGGTTACAAACAATGCCGCCCAGCGGAATGGCACAGCCGGTTTTCTGCTCCCACAGATCGCCCAGGTCGGCAATTTTCTGCAAGCCTTTATCCTGGTAGGTAAAGCGGTTTTCGTGAATGATGAGGCCGATATCGATCTTGCCTGATAATACCGAATCTTCGATCTCTGAAAACACGATCTCTTTTTTCTGCGTACCCGGAAATGCTAATCCAAGCAGCAGGTTGGCTGTGGTGTATTTACCGGGAATGCCGACAGTTAAGGATGCCGGATCATTTAATAATCGTTCGCGCAATTGATCGGCATCGCCCTTGCAAATTAACAGCGGACCTACGCCAAATCCCAGCGCACTGCCCGCATCCAGCAAAACATATTTATCGGTTACATAGGCAAAAGCGTGATAGCTGAGTTTGGTGATGTCCAGTTCGCCGCGCATGGCTTTCTGGTTCAGGGTTTCCACGTCGTCATAAAAAACATCGAAATCGAGGCCTTCGGTGTCGATCTTATGATGGATCATGGCATCGAAGATAAAGGTATCGTTAGGGCAGGGCGAAAAGCCGAGTGATAATTTCATGTCTTTAATATTTACGCTTGTCATTTCGAGCGCGAGCGAGAAATCTTATAGAGGCAATATGACCGCCGAATGCATTAGCGTCAATGCATAGTCCGGATGCAGGGCGCATAAGATTTCTCGCTCCCGCTCGAAATGACAAATTAAGGGCTGCACTCAAGCGTACAGCTTCAAAAATTCAATGGCAAAGGTATTCAGATTTTTGATGGCAAGGCCTATGTTCCAGTTATCGCGGTTGCGTTTCTCTACATAATTTGACACGGCCCTGATTTGGATACACGGTACATTGAACTGTTTGCAGGCATAAAAGAATGCTGCGCCTTCCATACTTTCTATTTGCGGGTTCAGCCTTTCAGCCACCCTTTTAATAGAATCTTCATTACCATGCACCGTATTCACGGTGATAGCTGTTGCCTGCCGCAGGTTAAAGGTGTTGAACAGATTATAAAGATTAGATAGCTTGGTAGTCGGCTCAAAAGTGGCTTCGCCAAAGCCCATTTCGGCTATCGGCAAAAATTTATTATCGTCTTCAGCGCCCAATTCGGCAAAGGTATCGGAAGTGATCTCCACCAAATCACCTAAAGAAATATTGCGATCGAAACTGCCGGCAATGCCCAAATTGATTACAAGATCGTATTTATTATCAGAAAGATGCCGGCCCAAAGCAAAGGCAGTAGCGACCATGCCTACGCCGGTTATTAACGTTTCATAATCGAAGGCCTTTCGATCCGAACCTGAAATATCTTCATCCTGGCTCTTGGCTCTTGGCTCTTGATTCTTGACTTCTTGAATCCCGGCTCTTGATTCCTGACTCTCAATCCCCGGCACTTCTTCCTTCGTCGCTGCAACCACCAATATGCGCATATTGCAATTTTTTGACCGCTAAGATAAAACATAAGCCCTACTTTTGTTTTGTATATTTGCACCATTATTTGTTATGATGATACATATTACGCGCAAAGAACATTTTAACGCCGCACACCGGATGTACCGCGAGGAATGGAGCGAAGAGAAAAACTTTGAAGTATTTGGTAAATGCGCAAACCCTAACTGGCACGGCCACAATTATAACCTGTTTGTAACCGTTAAGGGCGAAGTTACCCATGCAACAGGCTACCTGATAGATCTGAAAGAGCTGAAAACGATCATCAACGACTATGTGATCGAGAAGCTTGACCATAAGAATATTAATAAGGATGTAGCCTTTATGGCCGGCAAAATGGCATCGACTGAATTGCTTTGTATCGAAATATTCAGGCAGCTTAAGGCTCCTATAGAAGCTTACGACGGAGTGTTCCTGCACTCTGTTAAATTATACGAAACCGAAAATAACTCTGCCGAATATTTTGGCGATTAACCTTATCCGATGAGAGACGATGACGATTTTCCCGACAGGGATGAATTTACCGATGGCTATGTAAAGATAGACCGTTATAATCCTGAGCTGATCACCAACCTTTCGGGCCATTACCACGAGGTTTTAAAGCAAATAGGCGAACACCCCGAACGCGAAGGTTTGTTAAAGACTCCTGAGCGCGTGGCAAAGGCCATGTTGTATCTAACCCAGGGCTACGATCTTGATGCCAAAGAGATATTGAACTCGGCCATGTTTAAGGAAGAGTACAGCCAGATGGTGATTGTAAAAGATATTGAGGTGTACTCGATGTGCGAGCATCACATGCTGCCTTTTTTCGGCAAAGCACACGTGGCTTACATTCCTAACGGGCATGTGGTTGGCCTGAGCAAGATCCCCCGCGTGGTGGATGTGTTTGCACGACGCTTACAGGTACAGGAACGGCTGACCAACGAGATCCGCGATTGTATACAGGACACGCTAAATCCCTGGGGTGTAGGTGTGGTAATAGAATGCCGCCACCTGTGCATGAGCATGCGCGGCGTACAAAAGCAAAACTCGGTAACCACCACATCGGCATTTACCGGCGAATTTTTAAAAGAAAAAACAAGAACGGAGTTCCTGAATCTGATATCAGCCAAATTGGGTTGATTAAGTTGATTAGGTGAGTGGTTGATTAAGTTTTATTTTTGTTGCTTTTCAACCAATCAACTTAATCTAACTCAATCAACTTAATTAACTATAACCACATGAAAGCATACATTTTCCCGGGCCAGGGCGCCCAGTTTGTAGGTATGGGTAAAGACCTGTACGAAAAATCGGAACATGCCCGTGAATTATTTGAGAAAGCTAATGAAATACTTGGCTTCCGCATTACCGATCTGATGTTTGAAGGTACTGAAGAGGACCTTAAACAAACAAAGGTTACCCAACCCGCTATTTTCCTGCATTCGGTGATATTGGCCAGCGCTTTGGGCGAGAACTTTAAACCCGAAATGGCTGCAGGCCATTCACTTGGTGAGTTTTCAGCGCTGGTGGCCTGCGGAGCCTTATCGTTTGAAGACGGCTTGCGTTTGGTGGCTGCACGTGCCAACGCCATGCAGAAAGCTTGTGAAATCCAACCATCAACCATGGCCGCAATTTTGGGTCTCGACGATTTTACAGTTGAGGACATTTGCCATCGCATCAGCGATGTAGTGGTTCCGGCTAATTACAACTGTCCGGGCCAGTTGGTAATTTCGGGTACCATAGCGGGCATTGATAAAGCTTGCGAGGAAATGACCGCTGCCGGTGCCAAACGTGCTCTAAAGCTGAATGTTGGCGGAGCATTCCACTCGCCATTAATGGAAGCGGCCAAAATTGAGCTGGAACACGCCATTGTGCATACCGAAATTAAGGAGCCGATCTGTCCTATCTACCAAAACATCGACGCAAAACCTTATACCGATCCGGCGCTTATCAAACAAAACCTGATAGCACAGCTCACTGGCCCGGTACGTTGGACACAAACGGTTAAACACATGCTTGAAGATGGCGCCACCTCGTTTACCGAAGTTGGTCCGGGCAGCGTATTGCAGGGCCTGGTTAAAAAGGTTGACCGCCATTTGCCAACTGAAAGTGCAACTATTGAATAATAGTCTTGAGTCTTTAGTCTTCTTCGGATTCAGTTTACCGGATGATACGCATACAAATAGTCGTAAGTTTTAGATCTTAATTCTTTAGTGTGATAACGATTGTCAACTAAAGACTAAAGACTTAAAACTTACGACTGCTTTTTTGGTTACATTTGAGATTATTTAATATCCTTTTGGCTACACCGGGTAAAATTCGTTTAATGCTGGCGTTATTGTGCGCCAGTTTGTTGTTAACGGCTATCATTGTCCGTACCACCTATACGCCCGTTAGCAACCTCGATCAAACCGCCAAAATACTGGAGCATAACCTGCAAAAAAAGGAAGGTTATGTGAACGCCTTTATTAATAATAAAAGCAATTTCGATAAGCTGAAAACACTGGATGAAAATCCCCAGACCTCTATCGATCTGATCAACGAGTTTACTGCCAAAGAGAATATCTGGTTTATAACGCTCACCAATAACCAGCTCAGTTTCTGGAGCGGCATAAAGGTAATACCCGACCGGCCGGCCGGCATAAAGGAAGGCTACAGCTTTCGCAGAGAGGCCAACGGTTATTACGAAGTGATCAGAAAAAACGAAGGCAATTTTTCGGTGATCTTCTTTATCCCGGTAAAGCTGGCCTATAACTTTCAGAACCAATACCTGCAAAACGTTTTCGCGCCCGACCTTACTACGGATAACAACATAGAAATTGCTGATTTTACCGATAAAAACGTTTACGAGCTGCATAGCACCAACGGCACTTATTTATTTGCGGTTAAAATAAAGGCGGGAGAGGTAAATCATTCTTTCTTTTATTACGAAATAACCATCTGGGTATTAACCCTGCTTTGCTTTTGCGTGCTGGTAAACAACATTTGTAATTACATTGCATCAAAGGGCCACCTTATACTATCATTAATTGTGCTGGCGGGGTTTATTATTTCGCTGCGCTGGATAAACCTGCATTTCAACTGGCCCGATTTTACCTATAAGCTGGATATTTTTAATCCGTCGTTATATGCTTCGAATTTTGCGTACCCCTCGCTGGGCGACCTTTTTTTAAATGTACTGCTGGTTTGCTGGTTCGTAAGCTTCCTGTACATCAGGCGGCGCAGCCTGCTCAAAGTTCCCGGAAAAATCGGTAGTTATATTTTCCTGGTGGCCGGTACAGTGGTGCTGGTTTTAACCTGTGCGGTATTGCTAAACATTTTCAGTGGCCTGGTTGCCAACTCGAAGATAAGTTTTGATGTAAGCAATGTGCTTAACCTTTCCTTTTTCAGCATTTTGGCCGTTTTGGTGTTATGCCTTAGCTTCCTGGTTTTTTATTTGCTGAATGAGGTCTTTTTAAGCGTAGCTACCCGTATTCCTGTTTCTGACCTGAACAAGGCGGCAATTGTGGGCGGCGGGTTTTTGCTGGCCACCATAATTGCAACCTGGGCCGACGGCTTTACGCTTTTTTACCTTTTATGGTGCGTGCTGGTTTTTGCAAGGGCCAACGCATATATTTTTAACGGAGGAAGGCTTAACGCCATATCATTATCGTTCATTATATTAATATGTGCGGTGATATCGGCAATAAAGCTCAGCAATTCAGAATCGTTAAAGGAACAGGAAACGCGCAAGGCATTTATTCAGAAACTGGAAGTGCCGAATGACGTAAATGCCGATGTGGAGTTTAAAAAGGTGGAACGGCAGATCATAGCCGACCGTGCCATCACCCAATACTTTATCGACAGCGTACACAACATCAACTACGTAAAAACGCGCCTGCAAAAGCTGTACTTTAACGGCTACCTGTCGAAATACGACTTTAACGTTTATGAATTTGACAGTGAAGACCATGCGCTGTCGGCAGATAAAACATACACATTGGGTATTTTTAAAGACCTGGTACTTTACAGCTCGCTCAAGGTGTCCAATTATTTTTACCGGGTAAACGAGTTCGGCTTTCAGAACTACTTTGCCATATTACCTATTGTTCAGGATGGTATAAACCTCGGGACCATCGTTATCGACCTGAAATCGAAGCCGCTGCAAACCTTTGCTTCCTTTCCGGATCTGCTGGTTGACGGGCAGATAGTGCGCGAAGATCAATTTAAAAACTACTCGTATGCGTTTTACATAGATAATAAACTGGTAACCCAAAGCGGTACCTACGTGTACGACCTGGTAAATAAGGAACTTACGGGCGCCGTAAAAAAATACGTAACCAAAACAACCCGGGCCAATAACCCGCAGTGGTATCAGCGATTTACCAACTATAATCACTTGATCTATCGCCCAAGCGAGCGCAACCTGATTGTGGTGAGTAAAGAGCAAAACCTGTTGTTTATTGCCATCACATCGGTTACTTTCTTTTTTGTCGTATTCCTGCTGTTCAGCGTTTTATTATTGATAACCGGCTGGCTTTGGATAAGAATAAAAATATTCAACATTCAGAACAACCGCATAGGCTGGAACTTCAGGCTTAACTTCGACCTGGTACTGTATAAAACCCGCATCCAGTTCTCTATGATATTTGCGGTGGTTGCCACGCTGCTGGCAGTGGGCTTCATCACTTTCTTTTCGATAAGTACCCAGTATCAAACGCAGCAGGATAAGATCATCCGCGAAAAGATAACCCGCATTGCCAGCGCTTTTGAAAGCATACAGTATAATAAATACCTTACCGATATTAATGAGGAAAGCCAGGTTGAGTTTAACGAGTTTGCCAACACATACGCGGCCGATCTTACCCTTTTTGACCCTAACGGCGTCGAACTGATCAATACCCAGCCCAAGATCTACGAGTTTGGCTTGCAGGCCCGGCGCATGAATGCAAAGGCGTTCATTTACCTCAACAGGTTCCAGAAATCTGAATTCATAAACAGCGAAATAATAGGGAAACTGAGTTATAAGGCAGCTTACGTGCCTATAAGAAGCTCGAACCAAACCATAGCCTATTTGCAGCTGCCTTATTTTGGCAACGAGGCCGATTACAAGGAACGCATAGGCTCGCTGCTGAACATTATGATCAACGTTTACGCCCTGATATTTATTGGCATAGGCTTGTTTGCGGTGATCATTGCCCGCCAGATAACCGCCCCGCTCAGCTTTATACAGCTAAGCCTCAGCAAAACCACCTACGGTAAAAAGAACGAACCGATACGCTGGGACCGGGAGGACGAGATAGGCGCGCTGGTAAAGGAATACAATAAAATGATTGCCGCACTGGAGCAGAGCGCCCAAAAACTGGCGCAAAGCGAAAGGGAAAGCGCCTGGCGCGAAATGGCTAAACAGGTTGCCCACGAAATTAAAAATCCGCTTACGCCGCTTAAACTGGGTTTGCAGTTGCTGGATAAATCGTGGAAGGATAAAGACCCTAAGTTTGATCAGAAATTTGAACGTTTCAGTAAATCGTTTGTGGAACAGATCGAAAGCTTGTCGAATATTGCATCGGAGTTTTCGGCCTTTGCCAAAATGCCGGATACGCGGCTTGAACAGCTGAATATTTTTGATGTGCTTACACAGGCCGTCACCATTTTTAAGCAGATGGATAATATCAGGATAGCCTATCAATCACCCGAGGCTCCTTTTATCATTAATGCCGACCGCGACCAGTTATTGCGCTGTTTTAATAACCTGTTGAAGAACGCAATAGAAGCTACCCCGGCAGGCCGCACGGGCGAGATCGGTATTAATTATATGGTAACGAACAAGAACGTCCTGCTTACAATAAAGGATAATGGCAACGGTATTCCTGAAAACCTGCGCGAAAAGATCTTTGAGCCGAATTTCACTACTAAAAGCTCGGGCACGGGATTGGGGCTGGCCTTTGTGAAAAATTCGATAGAAAATGCAGGTGGTAAGGTTTGGTTTGAAACCGCGCTT
>DATCQV010000045.1:0-4899 GCA_036569325.1 Mucilaginibacter sp.
GCACGCAGCTGTAATTATGATACATCGGACAAGCAGCACACCTTGAATTTTTTTAAAGAAAACGATCTGATCTTTTCACGACTAAACCTACTTATCACAAACAAAAAGCGCTTCACGGTTGCCCGCGAAGCGCTTTCTTACAAGATTAATTATAGTTTTAAGCTACCTTTACTCTCACTGCGTTAGGGCCTTTACGGCCTTCTTCAACTTCAAATTGTACCGTATCGTTTTCACGGATGCGGTCTATAAGTCCTGTAGAATGAACGAAGACTTCTTTGCCTCCGTCGCTTGGGATGATAAAACCAAATCCCTTTTCTTCATTGAAAAATTTTACTGTTCCTTCTTGCATTATATTATTATTAAAGGTTGCTAAGGTAACGTAATTATTCATTAATCAACTATTTGCGGCGCCTTAATTGGTTTTTATTTTCAAATAATGCTGCTTATTTACAAAAAAGGAACATTTACAGCCTAAAAAGCAACCAGCAGATCAGGGCGCCGGCAAGCGTGTTCATAAAATTTACCATGTTGTTGCCCATCACTTTCCGCCGCTCAAGCGTGGCGCCCAGCACCGAATCAACGGTGTTGCCCGCAAAACCTGCCAGCACGATCCACAACGTGCCAATATCCCACAAGTAGCTGCCTGCGAAAATAGCGGCAATGACAGTGGCGCCCATAATACCCACTATGGTACCTTCCAGACTTATAACACCATCAAGGCCGCGTTCGTCAGGTTTCAGAGTGAGAATATTGTAAAACCTCCGTCCTGTGATCGTTCCTATTTCTGATGACAGCGTATCGGCAGTCGCTGCTGCAAGGCTGCCGGCCATCATGTAGGTTAGCAGGATTTTGTATTCAGGAGAGTACCATCCTAAAAGTCCCAGTAAAGCCGCTACACCGCCGTTGGCGAGCACCTGACCGGCTGTGCGCCCACTTTTGCGTGCGTCTGCCGCACCGATCTGTTGCTTCTTTTTGCGCTTCCAGCCGGTGGCTGCTGTGCCGAGAATGAAGAAAACGGTGAGCGTGATAATGCCTGTATATCCTCCACCCTTAAAAACCATTAATCCAACTATTCCTGCTGTTATAGCGGCAACCGGGGTGAGCTTGCCGGCCGCTATACTGGCAATAATGCCAAGGGCAAGCAAAATGTAGATCAGATAATCAGGATGTGGCATAGTGTTACAAACAGCCAAATATAATAAACCTCATCCCGGCCATTTTGCTTATTTTTGCCGGTAATAAAGAGCTAATACCTCCTTATCAAGAGCCTGGGCTTTAACCAATTCGAGATTATTTGCCTGTGCATTATCCTTAAAGAAACGTTTGCCTTTACCTATAATTACCGGGTGGACAAGTAAGCGGTATTCGTCGATAACGCCGGCTTTCATCATACCGGCGATCAATTCTGCACTACCTTCTATCTGGATATTGCCTCCGGATTGCTGTTTGAGCTTTTTGATTTCCTCAATCACATTTTGGCTGATGATGGTCGAGTTATTCCAGCCGGCGTTCTTTAAGGTTGACGACACCACGTATTTGGGCGAACTGTTCAACTGATCGGCAACGCCCATTTCATTGTTTTTTAATGATGACCAGTATGGCGCCAGCATTTCATAAGTTTTACGGCCGAACAGAAATGCATCACATTCCAAAATTCCGTTCCTGATGTAATCCTGGCGTTCGGCACTGTCAAAAGGGTTAAACCATTCGTTCATTAATTCTGCATCAAAAATGCCGTCGAGCGTAATCCACGCTGATACTATTAGCTTTCTCATTTTAATTTGATTTTGTTATGAGCAAAGTAAGCCGGTATCCAAATTGAAAAATAGAACAAACCCGACACGCAGGTTTAATTCTCAAATTCACTGCTCAGGCGTAAATATTCTTTCGGTCCAACATTGGTGAACTCCTTAAAGACCCGGATCAGATGGCTCTGATCTGCATAACCATTATCATAAGCAATGTCGCTCAGTTTATCAAACCGTTTGTTACTTAACTGCTCGAACGCGGAATTGAACTGGCAAATGCGGCTAAACATTTTTGGGGAAACACCCACATGAAACTCAAATAAACGCTGAAAGGTACGCTCGGTTACCCCAAGTTCGTGATGAATGCTTTTTAATGATGCAAGGCCGTTGTTGCGCAATATGGTTTGAGTGGCGAACGTAACTGCGCCATTGAGCTGCGTATGTAATGATTGAGCGAGCGTTGCAATGTAATTATTCATTAGTTGCAGGCGCGTTTCCAAAGCTGTCTCATTAAGCAGGCGTTCTTTAAGCCCCATCGGCCGGGCGGGTTGCATCAGGCTCAGATCGATACACATATCGGTAACCTCATGGGCACTGAAGCCAAAGAAATTGTGGAGCACATGCGGATGAAGAAAATAGGCGATAATAGTGAGGTGCTCTGAAGCATAAAATTCAAACGGCTTTAAATTCTGGCCATACAGAACCAGACAATCGTTGTTATTTACGCCCGGCGCCGTTACCTGGAACGTAATGCTGGGATACCCTTTAGCGATCAGCGGGATAATGCAGTCGGCCTTAAGCGCGTCATCCTCCAACACAGTTATGCTATGAACATAATTGGATAAGGAAACAGGAGGTTGAAACGACTGCAGCTTCATTTTTCGAGGTATGGATGCAAAATACGATAAAAAGTTGTTTGTTTTAACCGCAGGGAGACACGGAAGTTTCCCAAAGGACGAGGAGTGCTTCTTTTTCTATTCAAACCTCGGTGCAAATCTTTGCGCGCTCTGTGGTTTATCTATCCTGTAACCTAATTTATTTACCTAAATTGACGCCAAATAAATTATAATATGAAAACTACCAACAGACGCAAATTTATTGCGACAGGAGCCGCCCTTACCGTGGCGACAGCGGCCTCGGCGCTTCCTATAACTAACGACGACAAGAAATATCCCATAATTCACCACGTGTTTTTCTGGCTCAAAAATCCCTCATCAAAGGAAGACCGGGATAAACTGGTGGCCGGTGTAAAGACGCTGTCGAAAATTGAAACCGTGCGTGAACTTCGCGTGGGCGTGGTTGCTGCTACCGAAAAACGTGATGTGGTGGATAACAGCTGGGCCGTGTCTGAATTAATGTTCTTCAGCGATCTGGCCGGGCAGGCCGCCTATCAGAATCACCCGGTTCACCTTGAATTTATTAAGAACTGCAGCCATCTTTGGGAGAAAGTTATAGTGTACGATGCCGTTGACGCGTAACGATTAATAACCTTACCTTTAAGCAAACAAACGCTTATGGCAACAGTTGCGCTTCGCAGTCCGGCGGGGAAATGGATCATGGTATCGGCTATACTGGCATCGTCGATGGCCTTTATCGATGCTACGGCACTTAACGTTGTGCTGCCCGCATTGCAAAAAAGCCTGCAGGCCAGTGGTGCCGATCTGTTCTGGATCCTGAATGCTTACCTGCTCATGCTGGCCTCACTCATCCTCATCGGCGGCTCCATGGGCGACAGGCTGGGCCGCAAAAAGGTGTTCATGGCTGGCATCTTTATTTTTATCTGCGGCTCGGCGGCATGCGGCATCTCACCGGGCGTTACTTATCTCATCATTTTTAGAATTATACAGGGAATAGGCGGAGCGCTAATGATACCGGGCAGTTTATCGCTCATTTCATCATCTATTAATCAGCAGGAGCGCGGTAAGGCCATAGGCACATGGTCGGCGTTCACCACGCTGGTTACTTTGGGCGGCCCCATCTTAGGCGGAGCATTGGCAGACGCCGGATTATGGCGGTATATCTTTTTTATCAATGTACCTATCGGGATCATAGCGCTCCTGATGCTTTGGTTTAAGGTGAACGAAACCAAAGACGAAGACAGCGATAAATCACTCGATTTTCCGGGAGCGGCCGCCATTGCTTTAGGCCTTGCGCTGGTAACTTTTGGCTTTCTGCGTACGCCCGCTGTCGGTTTGCATAACTGGCAGGTATATGGCTCCTTAGGTGCAGGGGTAATGTTGCTTGCGGTTTTTATTTTTATTGAGAGGAACAGCAAACATCCCATGATGCCGCTCCAACTTTTTTCTAATGCAACTTTTACCGGGGCAAATCTCCTTACGCTTTTTTTATATGCCGGCTTGGGTGCAGGTATGTTGTTTATGTCGCTCAATATGGTACAGGTGCAAGGGTACACGCAATTGCAAAGCGGACTAACCTTTTTGCCCTTCACCATCATGATGATCTTGATAGCACGTTTTGCCGGATCACTTGCCGATAAATGGGGACCCAGGCCATTGCTTATTTTTGGTCCGGCGGCGGCGGGAGCGGGGTTATTGATACTCTCGTTCATCAAGCAAACCAATGGCCCGGGCGATTATTGGACAACCTTTTTTCCCGGTGTTATTGCTTTTGGCTTGGGGATGTCGTTCACAGTGGCGCCATTGACTGCCGCGGTGATGGGTTCAGTGAGCGATCATTTTTCGGGGACGGCCTCAGGAGTTAATAATGCCGTTTCGCGTATAGCAGGTGTGTTTGCTAACGCAATATTCGGTGCGCTGGCGGTTTTGTTCTTCACCGGCGCATTGCAGCACGAAATTCAGAATGTAAACCTTGAACCCAAACAAAAGCAGGAAGTATTGGCACAGGCCGCCAACCTGGGTAATGCCAAAGTGCCGGGCAGTGTAAGCGATGATTCCAAAAAACAATTGGACAAGGCCTATCACAAAAGCTTTATCAGCGCCTACGCCAACATTATGCGCGCATCGGCGGGACTGGCTTTTCTGGGTGCGCTGATGGGGGCGATCTTTATCAGGAAGGTCCATAAGGCCTCTGAAAACTGATTGTTGCCTCACCTAAATCCTCTGCAAAGGAGAGGACTTGAGCCGCGCTCTTTGTTAGAACCCTGTCCTTTGGAGAGGCAGGGTGAGGCGGG
>DATCQV010000046.1:0-15741 GCA_036569325.1 Mucilaginibacter sp.
ACTCATCAAGATGGGGGCGTACGATTACATTACCAAACCGCTGTATCCCGATGAGATTTTAAATACCATTAATAAGGCGATAGAAACCCACCACGCGCTGATAGAACAACCCGAGGCCGAAGCGGTGAGTTTTGATAAATCGTCGAAAGAAATAAAGAAACAGGTTTTCTCGAACGAATATGTTGCCGGTACCAGCAAGGTATCGAAAGAACTGACCCGCCAGATAGAACTGGTGGCGCCAACCAATTACAGCGTTATTATTTTAGGCGAAAGCGGCACCGGCAAGGAATCTGTTGCCAAAAGTATCCACCTGAACAGCCCGCGCTATAACCAGCCTTTTATTGCAATGGATTGCGGTTCATTGACCAAAGAGCTTGCCGCCAGCGAATTCTTCGGTCACGAAAAAGGATCGTTCACCGGTGCCTTATATACCAAGATAGGGCATTTTGAAATGGCCAACGGAGGCACCCTGTTTTTAGACGAGGTGGGCAACCTCTCGTACGAGATCCAGGCCGCATTGTTGCGTACCGTACAGGAACGCAAGGTAAAGCGCATCGGCAGCACCAAAGAGATCAACCTTGATGTGCGCATCATCATCGCCACCAATGAGAACCTGCAGGACGGAATCCAGAAAGGCAAATTCCGCGAGGATCTTTACCACCGTTTTAACGAATTCAGCATATACATGCCGCCGCTGCGTGAGCGCGGCAGCGATATTATGCTGCTGGCCGACCACTTCCTGAAAATTGCTAACCAGGAACTTGGCCGCCATGTAACCTCATTTGCGCCCGAGGTAGTAGATAGCTTTATGAGCTACCGCTGGCAGGGCAACATCCGCGAAATGAAGAACGTGGTGCGCCGCGCTACCCTGCTTACCGAGGGCAACGAAATAACCATGAAAGCCCTGCCGCTGGAGATCACCAACTTCAAGACACCGGTATATGATTACTCGCCGGTGGCCGAAATGCAGGAGATCAGGGAAAACCGCCACGATTTAAAGAATGCGGCCCTTGAAGCCGAGTACGAAACTATATTAAAAGTACTGAGGGAAGTTAACTTCAATAAAACCCGGGCCGCCGAAATATTAAACATCGACCGTAAAACTTTGTATAATAAGATGAAGGCCATAAATATTAAGTGATATGAAGGGATCTGCAAAAGTTGAAGAAGGCCAGCTTACCGCAGCAGATGCCGGCCAGGCATTGCGGAAGCTGAAACACGATGTTAAAAACCAATTATCGAACATTTTGCTGGCCATAGAGCAGCTGCGCTATGAAATTGAAGATCCCACGGCCGATTGTATCTTTTACCTCGATTCTATTTCCTTAAGTTCTGCCAAGATAGATGACTTGCTGAAAGACGTGGAGTAGGTTTTTTAGTCCGGAAGTCGGGAAAGTCCGATGTCCGGAAGAAGCTGCAAATTGGCTTGCGGAAAAGAGAAAGGTTTTAAGAAAGCGCATTCTTCGACTTACTAACTTTACCGACTTTCGGACTTTTCCAACTTATTATAATATCCTTGTCAACTTTATTATACCCGCCTCAAAACATTTTTAGCATGCTGCGTTTAATAGGTATATTTAAGCCTTAATGTCTATCTTCAACTATAAGCAACGCAATAATATTATCCTGGCGGGTATTGTAATTCTGGGCTGCTTTTTAGTTTTTGCCTTAAGCGGACTGTTCAGCTCCATACTGGGCGCCATTGTTTTCTTTACCATCTTCAGACCCATCTATCTGCATTTTGTTGAAACCAAAGGCTGGAATAAAACACTGGTTGCGGTGCTTATCATCATTACCTCGTTTATTGTTATCATCGTCCCGATGATGTCGTTAAGTATAATGGTAGTGAGTAAAATTGGAAGCATCAGTAAAGACTCCTTTAACTTGCAGGAGTGGGTAGGCAAGATAGACGATTATGCAGGCTACAACTTTAACCAGCCCCACCTGGCCGAAAACACCCTGCAAAAGTTAGGGGCCTACGCTACCGATCTTTTTCCTTCCATATTAAGCAGCGCGGCTAATATTATAATTACCCTGCTGCTCATGTATTTCCTCATGTATTTTATGTTTACGCAGATCCGCGAGTTTGAGGCGGCGCTGTTAAAATATGCGCCCTTCCGCGAGCAGCACGCCATTAAATTTGCGGTTGCGCTGCGCAATTCAACCTACTCTAACGTATTAGGCCAGGGTATAATTGCCATTACACAGGGCACTTTGCTGGCCATGGGTTTTTATGCGGCCGAACTTCCCGATCCTGTTTTTTGGGGAGTAATAGGCTGTTTCATCTCGTTCCTTCCGGTGGTAGGCGCACCTACGCTCACCATCCCTGCCGGTATCATATTAATAGCACAGGGCCACAGTTTAAAGGGGATCTTGCTGATGGCGTTTGGCCTGCTGGTAATAGGAAATATAGATAATGTACTGCGGATGATCATTAACCGCAAGGTGGGCAATACGCACCCTATTATATCTATCATAGGGGTTTTTATAGGCATTCCGCTGTTCGGTATACTTGGATTGGTGTTCGGGCCGTTGTTGTTATCGTATTTTTTACTATTATTGGAAATCTATGAAACAAACCGTATGGCTGCCGACAGGCTGGAGCGTATAAGAACAGGGCCGGATGCTTAGGAGAAAGAATCAAGAACCAAGAGCCAGGAGTCAAGAGTCAGGAACAAAAATAATGTCATTTATTTAGTTCCTGTCATCAACCGCTGCCATCTGCTACCCGTAACAAAAAGCAACATATTTAATCAAAATCAAAACAATTATTCAACTTCAAAATTTATAAGGATATGAGCGATAATTCAAAAGTAGTTGCCGCATTGCTGGTAGGGCTGGCGGCAGGAGCAGCGTTGGGGATATTATTTGCACCCGACAAAGGCAATGAAACAAGAGACAAACTGGCCGAGTCGTTAAAAAATCTTGGTGAATCGATAAAAGAAACCGCATCGGCCGAAATTGAAAACCTGATGAACTTCAAGGATAAAGTGGTTGATAACATCAAATCGAAAATTGGCGGCGTTGAAGAAGAATATCAGGACGACCTGGAACATGCATAAAATTTTAGTTGATAGTCCATGGACCATAGCCGATAGTAAAAATCGATATACCATGGTCTATGGACCATGGACTACATACACCAAAACAAATGGAACCTGAAAAAGAGACTCCTCCACAACCCATTATCGATCAGTTAAGGGAATATGCCGAAACGCGTATAAAACTGGCCAAATACCAGGCAATTGAAGGCGGAACCTCAATTGCGGCCAGCCTTATTGCCGATGTGGTTACGGTAATAGCCATGGTACTGGCCTTTATTTTTGCCAGTTTTACCCTCGCATTTTACCTGGGCAGTTTGTTTAATGCCGATTGGATTGGCTTTGGATGTGTAGCCATTATATATTTGATCATAGCCCTGTTTATTAAATACAACAAGGGCGCTTTGGAAAGGCCAATTGTGAACGCATTTATCCAGAAGATATTTAAAAACTAAAAACGAAATGGCTTTACCTATCAGAAATATAAGCGATCTGCAAGGCGAGATAGTGCGGCTTAAAGAAAGTGAGCGGGAGCAAAGTATAGCTATCGGCGCGCGTTTCAAAACCTTTTCGTCAACCGTGGCTGCCCTGCGCACGCTTTTCCCCCAGAATATTACGCCTGATGGTAAAACCTCCGGCTTCTTCGATCAGGACCTGGTTGGGCTCATCTCGCGCTTTGTACTGCCATTCACCCTTAATAAAACCATTTTCCGCAACTCCGGCTTTATTGTTAAAACGCTGGTAGGCCTTATTTCGCAAAAGGCGTCACATTTTATTTCGGAAGATTCGGTAATGAGTGTCTGGGATAAGGTGAAACACCTCTTCAGTAAAAAAGCAAAAAAAGAAAACATCTCCGACGAGAAAGGCATCCCGCCGCTAAGCGAAAGTTATTGATCTTACAATATTGGGCTGAAGCCCGGATTAACTCATTCCTCCTGCAAACCGTCGGTTAAAACCGACGGCAATAATTGCCCTCAGCATTGTTATTGTTAAATCGCACCCTCTCTTGATGTTCAATTGAAATACAAGTCAAATGCCTTTACCCCAAACCAGGTTGGCAAAATCAAATATTGCCGTCACTTTTAAGTGACGGAAGAGTGCTGTTTGCAAACAGCAAAACCGTATATTCGAAGCAAAAATCATTAAAGTTATGTATAGCTTTTTCCTGCAAATGCACTCCGGCCTCAGGTATATCGTTTTGATATTGGTACTGAGCGCTATCATCCAGTCGCTGCTTGGCTGGTTGGGTCAAAAACCTTACACAGAAGCCAACCGCAAAATCAACCTGTTTGCCCTCATATCGGTACACACGCAGTTGCTTGCCGGCATTGTATTGTTTTTTTTAAGCCCGAATGTTCAGTTCAACTCCGGTACCATGAAGAATGATGTTACCCGTTACTTCACCGTTGAGCATTGGGTAGGCATGGTAATAGCAATTGCACTTATCACCATTGGGCACAGCAAATCTAAGAAGATCGTATTGCCCGAGAGCAAGCACCGCACTATAGCCATTTTTTATATCGTAGCAATGGTAGTTATTGTGGCTACGCTGGCAGTTGGTCATTTATCGCTCTTAGGGGGCGCGGCGTAAAAAAACGCAGAAAAAATTTGCCAATTCAAATTTCTTTATAAATTTGTGACCGTAATGTTCAGCAACACTCATAAAAACAGCTGGTGGCACCAATTAAATTGGCAGCCGGCAACTTTTTTGATCTGAACGATTAATCAATTGTAAACCTAAATGGAAAACCCGGCGACCCTCATTCGCTGGGTTTTTTGTTTTAAGATATTTTGAAAAAGAAAAATGAATAAGTACCAAATAAAAACGACGCACAAAAAGATGCTGGCCGATACCACTACCCCGGTAAGCATTTACCTGCGCCTGCGCGATGTTTTCCCCAACTCGCTGCTGCTCGAAAGCTCCGATTACCATAGCCGCGAAAACAGCACCAGCTACGTTTGCTGCGAACCCATCAGCGGCTTTATATTAAATAACGATGAGCTGAAGATAACCTATCCCGACGGCGCAGAGCAAAACTTCGGCAAGGGCGGGTTCGACCTTATCAGCGAAATTAATAAGTTTACGGCAAGCTTTGATACGGAAGCCAACCCCGGTAAGATGATCTCGAACGGCTTGTTCGGCTATTTTACGCACGAGGCTGTGGAGCATTTCGAAACCATCAAACTGAAAGATACTTCCGATGCCAGCCGCAAGATTCCGGTGATGCAGTACCATGTTTACCGATACATTATCGGTATCGATCACTTTAAGAATGAACTTTTCATCTTCCATAACCAGCTTAAGGACGAACCGGAAAATGGCGGCCTCGAAAAACTGGCCGACCTGATCCGCAATAAGAACTTCCCCGAATACGGTTTTGAAAGCAAGGACGGGGAACAGTCAAACCTTACTAACGAAGAATTCATCGCTGTGGTTGAAAAGATGAAGCAGCACATTTACCGCGGCGATGTGTTCCAGATCGTGCCGTCGCGCGGCTTTTCGAAGAAGTTTTTAGGCGATGAATTTAACGTGTACCGGGCGTTGCGGTCTATCAACCCGTCGCCATATTTGTTCTATTTCGATTATGGCGATTTCCGTATCTTCGGTTCATCGCCAGAAGCGCAGATCACTGTTAAAAACGAAGTAGCCAGCATTTTTCCAATTGCCGGTACGTTCAAGCGCAGCGGTGATGATGAAAAAGATGCTGAGATAGCCCGTCAGTTAGAAAACGACCCCAAAGAATCGGCCGAGCACGTAATGCTGGTCGATCTGGCCCGTAACGACCTAAGCCGCCATTGCGGAAACGTGGAAGTAAAGGCATTCAAAGAGGTTCAATACTACTCGCACCTTATTCACCTTGTATCGCACGTAAGCGGTAAGCTGCTGCCGGGCGTGTCATCGTTCAAGGTAGTTGCCGATACGTATCCCGCCGGCACGTTAAGCGGTGCCCCGAAATTCCGGGCGATGGAGATCATCGACGAAAACGAAAAAACCAAACGCAGTTTTTACAGCGGTGCCATCGGTTTCCTGGGCTTCAACGGCGATTTTAACCATGCCATTATGATCCGCTCCTTCCTGAGCAAGAACAACACCCTGCACTACCAGGCAGGCGCGGGTATAGTAGCCGGATCTATCCCCGAAAGCGAATTAAAAGAAGTTGATAACAAAATAGCCGCTTTACGAAAAGCGATTGAATTGGCGGAGGAATTATAAGCCCCTACCTCCTGAAGGGGAATTAAAAGTTTGATAAAATAACATGAATAACCACATACAAAATACCGCTTCCCATTCTTCCCCCCCCTTCAGGGGGCCTGGGAGCCTGGACAATATATTAATCATAGACAACTACGATTCCTTCACCTATAACCTGGTGCACCTGGTCAATGAAATTGGCCTGCAGTGCGAGGTATGGAGGAACGATAAATTCAATATAGACGATGTGGCGGCATACGACCGCATTATCCTCTCGCCCGGGCCGGGCATACCCAGCGAGGCGGGTTTGCTGATGGAGGTGATTGAAAAATACGCGCCAACTAAAAGCATTTTCGGTGTGTGTTTAGGTCAGCAGGCCATTGCAGAGGTATTTGGCGGCAAACTGTATAACTTGAGTCAGCCTATGCATGGCATTGCCACGCCGATAAGAGTAACCGACAAAAACGAGCGCCTGTTTACCGGCTTGCCGGAGAGCTTCAAGGTTGGGCGTTACCACTCGTGGGTGGTTGATGGCAACGCCTTGCCCGATGTATTTTCAGTTACCGCCATAGACGAGGCCGATAACTCACTAATGGCGTTAAGCCACAAACAATACGATGTACGCGGCGTGCAGTTCCACCCGGAATCTATCCTTACAGAATACGGCAGGAAAATGATGCAGAACTGGATTAGCCCCCTGGCCCCCCTGAAGGGGGGAACTATAGCGGGTGTAGAATAATTGAACAATTAATAGCAAATTTGCAAATTACTCCCCTTCAGGGGGGCGGGGGGCTTTATGACCATCTTAGATAAAATAGTTGCCTATAAGAAGCGCGAAGTAGCTGCGGCGAAAAGGCGTACGAGTTATACCAAACTGGAAGAATCGGACTTCTTTAACCGGGACTGCCATTCCTTCCGTAATTTCCTGATCGATCCGCGGCGAACCGGTATCATTGCCGAGTTTAAGCGCAGATCGCCTTCCAAAGGCATCATTAACGATCAGGTTTCGGTTAAGGCAGTCACCAACGGCTACGCGGCTGCCGGAGCCTCGGCATTATCGGTACTTACCGATCGTAACTTCTTTATGGGCAGAAAGGTTGACCTCACTGCCGCCCGCAAGGCCAACGAGATCCCTGTTCTGCGCAAGGATTTTATGATAGATGAATACCAGATCATCGAGGCAAAATCGCTTGGCGCCGATGTGATCCTGCTCATTGCGGCCATTCTTACTCCTGAGCAGATAGACCGCTTTGCTTCGCTTGCCAAAAAACTGGGACTTAGCGTACTGCTCGAGGTTCATAACTTAGCCGAACTGCAGCGCAGCATCAATCCCAATCTCGATGCCATCGGCGTAAACAACCGCAACCTTGCCGATTTCACTGTTTCTGTACAAACATCGTACGACCTCGCGCCGCATATCCCCTCAGAGTTTCTGAAGATCTCTGAAAGCGCCATCAGCAACGTTCAAACCATCAGGGAGCTGAAACTGGCCGGCTTTAACGGCTTCCTCATCGGCGAAAACTTTATGAAGCAGGCCGATCCCGGCGCCGCCATGCATGAGTTTGTGGCGGAGTTGAATACGGCGTAAGCATCCGTATTAGATGGAGCATTTTGTTGGTGCAGCATGGTGTTGCACCGTTTCACATAAACATGAAACAGATGAAACAAAGCGAAACAGATGAAACACCCTGCCACTGATAGTCAGCAACTTAACCATCGGTTGTGAAACAACCTGAAACAGTATGAAACAAAAAATGGCGATTTTTGGCCGTTTTACTGTTTCAGGTGAAACACCAAACAGGCACCAACCTTTTACTTTAAAATGATATTATCCCTCCATTTCAGCAGTATATTTGTAAGGTAAACTTATTAGTTTGCTTTACAACAAATGACTAATATACCAGATCTCCAGCTTGCATCAGAATTGCGCGACGCAGTAACCAAACTCGTTAAAAAGCTGCGCAGGGAATCGCCCACCGGGTTACAGCTTTCTATGACAGAACGTTCAACCCTGTCGCAGTTGCAATTGCACGGGCAATTACTGCCCAGCGAGCTTGCCGCAATGGAAATGATCACCAACCAATCCATGTCGCAGGTGTTAAACCATTTATCAGAGCTTGGCTACATCATCCGCACAGCTTCAGCAACCGACGGGCGCAAGGTTAACATTTCGCTTTCGGAGCTCGGCGAGCATACCCTGCAGCAGTTCCGCCATGAGCGCGACGAGTGGCTGGCAGCGGCCATATCAGCCGTTTGCACGCCACAGGAACAGGAAGCCTTAAAGCAAGCCATCGGGCCGTTAAGTAAACTGGTGGATGCCAAATAAAAATAATAACAAAACCGGGAGGACGATCAGAAGCGCATGACTACAGAAACAATTAAATCATTCAGAACATTCAGGGCTTTTCACAGCCGCAATTACAGGCTTTATTTTATGGGGCAATCGGTATCGCTCATCGGTACCTGGATGCAAAAAACGGCGGTAAGCTGGGTCATCTACTCGCTTACGCATTCCACCTTTATGCTGGGGCTTACCCTTTTCGCCAGCATGTTCCCCTCATTTCTTTTCTCGCTCATAGGCGGCGTGGTATCAGACAGGTACAACCGTTTCCGCGTACTGCTTACCACACAAGTGGCCTCGCTCATACAAGCCGTGCTGCTGGCGGTGCTTATATTATTAAAGCATTATGCCGTTTGGGAGATCATCAGCCTGAGCGTTTTGCTTGGCATCATTAACGCATTCGACGTACCGGCAAGGCAATCGCTGGTTTATGAAATGGTTGATGACAAGTCCGATCTGCCTAACGCGCTTGCGCTTAATTCATCAATGGTAAACCTGTCGCGTATTGTAGGCCCGGCACTTGCGGGGATAGTTTTAGAAGGACTTGGCGATGGCGTTTGTTTTTTGGTGAACGCACTGAGCTTCGTAGCCGTTATCGCGTCGCTGCTGATGATGCGGCTGCCCAGATATGTTAAAAAAGAACATCCCAAAAATGTATTCGGCGAACTGGCCGAAGGGATGGCCTACATCAAACGCACCCCGTCTATCGCCTTTATCTTGATCATGCTGGCGCTTATCAGCCTCATGGTATTACCGTTCAGCACATTGATCCCCTACTATGCAAGGGACGTTTTCAAGGGAACGGCCACCACTTTTGGTGTAATAGACAGTTTTATCGGTTTGGGAGCATTTCTCGGCGCTATTTTCCTGGCTTCGCAAAAAACCGGCGCTAATCTTAAAAAGATCCTCTTCATCAACACCCTCGTATTCGGTGCAGGGCTGATCCTGTTCTCGCACGAAAGCGTTTATGGACTGGCGCTGGCCTTTGCCGTAGTAGCCGGTTTCGGCATGATGTCGCAGATCACCGTGAGCAATACCATTATCCAAACCACCGTTGCGCCCGATATGCGCGGCCGCGTGATCAGCTATTATGCTATGGCGTTCTTCGGGATGCAGCCATTGGGCGGCCTGCTGGTGGGCCTGGTATCTAAAGGGATCGGTGCAGCCGATACGCTGATGTTCGAAGGTATAGCGGCGATTGGCGTAGGTTTACTGCACTGGCGTTACCTGCGCAGGGAAAAGCTGAAACGCGAAGCCGACATGGTGATCAAAGAAGAAGAACACCCTATGCAGGCAGTGTAAGCTTGCGCCGGGTTATGGCGTATCTATTTTAAGCTGAGAGGCATCGGTTACATAAATGGCCGGTTTGCCTTTATATTCGGCTATCTTACCGCTCAGGCAAACCGCACGGCCCTTAAAATCCCGCTCGGGATGCCACTTGAATCTTGGGTTTGAAGGCCCCTTTACAATGGCGGTTAAATATTGTCCGTTGTCGTTGCCAAGGTAAAGCAGCGTTGTATTTTCGCCTTTTACCACCTCGGCGCTATAAACCTTATCGCACACCATCACATTTTGGCCGCCGTAGTTTGCGGCATCTTTGGCGGTTATTTTTTTCTGTGCCGAACAGCTCAAAGCAAGCAGCATTAAAAAAGCGGGTATCAGGGCTAACGATTTCATTGACTAAAATTACCGATTTGCGGTTGATGTTTTAACGCTGAATGTGAAAAAGAATTGTAAAGATAGTGCGATCAGCTTTACCTCCGTGTTCTCCTGGATACGCTCCGTTCTCTGTGGCTGTTTTTTACCACGAGGTTCGCAAAGAAGCAGCAGAGAGACGCTGAGAATTTGCATAGCTCATGTAAATGACCTCTTTTAATAAGACTGTTTTTTCACTTTTAGCAATACTGTCCAAAATAAATCTCACATCTTTCTTGCATTTTAATTATTAATCGTAATATTGCGATATAATTATGGGGATTACTAAAACAGAAATATTCACCGGGGAGCAGAATAAGCTGGCTGTGCAATTAAAAGCAATTGCACACCCCGCGCGTATCGCCATTTTGCAGCACCTTATACAGGCTAACGCCTGCATTTGTGGTGATCTGGTGGAAGAATTGGGATTGGCACAGGCAACCATTTCGCAACATTTGAAAGAGTTGAAAAACGCCGGATTGATTCAAGGTACGATCGAGGGCGTAAGCATCTGCTATTGCATCGAGCCTAACGCATGGAAATCTTTACAACAGGAATTAAACGTGCTATTTGGCTCTTATAAAAACAAGAATAACTGTTGCTAAAAAAATTTATCCCCATATAACGCAATATTACGATAAAGAAGACTGGATATGGAAACACTAAATTGGAAAAACTTTAAAGCGCAAATGGAAGCAAATCAGAACTTGTACCTGCAATTTCAATACGAAGATGGCAAGTTTGTTGATCCCTCATTTCATATTACCGAGATCAAGTTAGCGCCAATCATCTCAGTAGATTGTGGTGGAGTCATGAATAAATGGACGGAGGTGATCATGCAATTATGGGAACCGGGCGAAAAGCAAACTGAGCGCAGCATGAAAGTCGGCAAAGCTTTATCGATCATTGCTATCGTAGAGAAATTGCTGCCATTGGATGGTGAAGCAGCCTTAAAGGTCGAGTTCGGCAATTCGCAGTTCGATACCCGCCAGATGTTCCCGGCAGGCATAACAGCAGCAGGCGATATACTGACCGTAAACCTTAGTCCCGGCTATGTGCAATGTAAAGCCCAAACCCGTGGCGGCTCTTGCGGAACTAATGATAAGGGCGAAGAATGCTGCACGCCGGTAGCAGAAAAACCAAAATTACAACTCAAAAACCTGGCCGTTGCTGCCGAAAGCTGCTGTACCCCGGGTAGCGGATGTTGCTAAATAAAAAGCAGATGATCATAGAGAAGGCGCAATCACACAGAAAAGCAGTCGTTGAACTGTTATCGGCAGAAAAACTACCGGTTGCCGACCTGCCGGAAACACTCGAAAACTTTATTGTCGCGATAGCGGATGCGGAAGTTATTGGTGTAGCAGGATTTGAAGTGTATGGTAACTATGGCTTATTACGTTCTGTCGCGGTTCGGTCTGATTTCCGAAGCAAGGGCATTGCCGGCAATTTGTTGCGCAAAATTGATGAATTAAGCAGCTTGAAAGGATTGACCGGGCTTTACCTGCTAACCGAAACTGCACCGGATTACTTTGAGCGGAAAGGTTTTCAAAAGATCGGCCGCGATGAAGTGCCGGATATTGTTAAGCAATCATCAGAGTTTAGCCATGTCTGCCCTGTTTCCGCCATTGTCATGTATAAAGCCCTATAATTAAATAAATGAAGAACCTGCTTGTACTATGTACCGGCAATAGCTGCCGGAGCCAGATGGCCGAAGGTTACTTGCGCCATTTTGCGGGCGGCAAAGCGACGATCTATAGTGCTGGTGTGAAAACTCATGGCGTCAACCCAAAGGCCATCCGGGTGATGCA
Organism: Mucilaginibacter sp.; assembly: GCA_036569325.1. Classification (GTDB taxonomy): domain Bacteria; phylum Bacteroidota; class Bacteroidia; order Sphingobacteriales; family Sphingobacteriaceae; genus Mucilaginibacter. Next base: position 12,079 of record DATCQV010000046.1, read on the forward strand.
GGAAGATGGTATTGATATCAGCCGCCATACCTCTAACCATGTCGACGAATACCAACATATCCGGTTCGATATCGTGATAACGGTATGCGATAACGCGAATGAAGCCTGCCCGTTCTTTCCCGGCAACGTACAGCGTTTCCATCACAACTTTCCTGACCCGCCCGGGTTTCAGGGAATTGACGAAGAAATTATGAATGAGTTTCGCCGGGTACGTGACATGATCAAAATCTATTCAGCCGACTTTATGCAACAGCATATCGCATGAAAAATATGCAGCCGAACTGCTCGGAACTTTTATTATGGTGTTTTGCGGTTGCGGCGCTATGGTCATTGATCAGCAAACAGGTGGTACGGTGTCCCACGTTGGTGTAGCGATTACCTGGGGAACGGTGGTCATGAGTTTGATCTACGCGTTAGGCGATGTATCCGGCGCGCACATGAATCCTGCGGTAAGCATAGCTTTTAGCATCGCAGGCCGGTTTCAACCAAAAGAACTGTTACCTTATATAGTTAGCCAATTGGCTGGTGCCTTGCTTGCCGGTCTTACTTTAAAATTGCTGTTCCCTTCTAATGGTACGTTAGGCGCAACTTTACCTTCCGGCAGCGCTATGCAGTCATTTGTACTTGAACTATTACTTACCTTCTTTTTGATGCTGGTGATTCTGAACGTGGCACACGGGAGTAAAGAACAAGGCTTATTTGCCGGTATTGCTATCGGCTCAGTGGTTGGTTTGGAAGCAATGTTTGCAGGCCCCGTTTGCGGAGCTTCCATGAATCCCGCCCGTTCACTTGCACCTGCACTGTTGTCAGGACATCAGGAAAACTTATGGGTGTATCTCATAGCGCCATTCATCGGCGCAGGCTTCGCTGTTCCTGTTTGGAAATACCTTAAATCCCAGTCTTCCTAAATGGAAAATAAGTTTCATTAAAAGTGAAACTTCACAAGTCCCTCTAAAAACAAATCTTTTTGTAACAAACACCGCATCTAACCGTCAAACCATTCTGAAACTTTGTCTTATGAACTGGAAGCTGCCCTTTACCAAAAAATCAACCGGCACCAAGCCGAAAAAATCAAAAATGCGCGAGTGGGTCGACGCTATTTTATTTGCCGTCATCGCCTCCACCATTATCCGTGGCCTGCTGTTTTCAGCCTATGCCATTCCATCCGGATCGATGGAAGGCACCCTGCTCACCGGTGACTACCTGTTTGTAAGCAAGATCAGTTACGGTCCGCGCATGCCGTTCACGCCGGTTTCCATTCCGTTTTTAGAATCGACCATCACCAAATACAATATCAAAACCTATTGGGACGGTATTAAACTACCCTACTGGCGCCTGCCCGGATTAACCGAAATAAAAAAGGGCGATATCGTGGTATTCAATAAACCCGAGGAGGCCGACCCGAAATACGACCGCCCCGTTGATGCCCGCACCAACCTCATCAAGCGCTGTCAGGCCACCCCGGGCGACAAGCTGACCATCAAAGACGGACAGGTTTACGTAAACGGCATAGCTAACCCCAATGCAGAAAAATCGCAGACTTCCTATAAGGTTGTGACCAATGGCAATGACATCAACCCACAGATTTATCAGGACATGAGCATCGAGGTGTTACATCAGTTTGATGCGAACACTTATGAAATGATCATCCCGAAACAGTATGTAGCGACGATAAAAGGCTATTCGAATATTAAAAGCGTTACGCCGTTCATAGAACCGGCTAATACTTATGACGAGGCCGTTTTCCCGCACAACGAAAAATTTAAATGGAACCAGGATAACTTCGGTCCGCTGGTAATGCCAAAAAGGGGGATGACCATCCCGCTGAACGATTCTACCGCGATCTTGTATACCCGTGCCATCACGCTTTACGAGAACAACAAACTGGAAAAAAGCGGCAACGACTACCTGCTGAATGGTAAAAAAGCCGGTAGCTACACTTTTAAAATGAACTACTACTGGATGATGGGCGATAACCGCCACAATTCACTTGATTCACGTTTCTGGGGATACGTACCTGAAGACCACGTAGTAGGCAAGGCCATGATCACCTGGATGAGCACCGATTCAACCAAAACATTCCTCGACAAGATCAGGTGGAGCCGCATTTTCAAACCTATTAATTAGGTGTTTGCCTTGCAGAGACGCAATACTTTGCGTCTCCCGAAATGCATTAACGCCATCTTTCGGACTTTCCGGACATCGGACTTCCCGACTCCCTACTTCATACTATCTTTGATGGCATTGATGGCATCAAGGTGAGCCTGTAGTACGGGAATGGTTTTGGCGGCAAAGGACTTCACATCCGGATCAGCGCAGTTTTTTGCCGCTTTTTGGAATACCTTTATATCATCCTCATGATCTTCGATCATGGCATCCACATAGGCCTTATCAAAATCCTTTCCCGATTTATTTGACAACGAGGCGATGAGCTTTTGCTCTTTGGCTCCAGGCATTTTGGGTATCGAAATATTTTTGGTAACGGCAATGGCTTTGATCATATTATTAAGTTTGGAATGATCGGTCACCATCATCATCCCAAAACTCTTCACCCTATGGTTAATGCCCTTTTGGTGCGCCAATTTGCCCAGTGTAACCTCGGTCATACCCCCGCTCGCCGCTTCAACAGTAAACTCGGCATCGCCTTTCTCAACGGCTATGCTTAGCTGGCGGGTAGTGTCTTTGGCGGCATTCACACTGTCGGCTTTCGCAACGCTGTCATGCTTGCTGCTTCGGTTACAAGCCGCAAACAGCAGCAGGACCGGTATTATCACTATCAAAAGCCTTAACTTGTTCATAGTCATTATTGTTGATGGTAAGGTTAATAACAAAGCAGAGGTGGTTTAGTTTAGATGGATTAGAGGATTACGGGTTAAGGCCGCGTTAGCGCTCGGCCGCGGATACCGGCCCTGCGCCAAAGGCCTGCAGCTGTGTGAGCGGATAACGCGGGCCACAGGCAACGCCCCAAAAGTTAAACCATGATTTACTCATTTTAGCATTAACCGATATTATGTAAACTATCAAAGTCAGGAAATCCGCCTATCCAGCAAATCAAGGTTCACACAAGCGAATATAATATTGCAAGTAGCCCGTTATGGCAGCTAAACAATATAAGAAAGCACAGCCCCGGGAAGATAATCAAAAGTTCTATTTACTACGCCCCGTCATTATACCCCCCGCACTTTAGCCCTGCAAATTTTTAATAACCCATTACTTATTGCGTTAGCTTAAAGTTTTATTATTTTTGACGCACTAAATAAAAAAAATATGGAATTCCCGGCAGGACTAAAATACACCAAAGACCATGAGTGGATCAAGGTTGAAGGCGGCGTAGCCACCATCGGCATCACCGAATTTGCACAGCGCGAATTGGGCGACATCGTTTATATCGATATCAATTCGTTAGGCAAGGAAGTTGCCAAAGACGAGGTTTTTGGTACCGTCGAGGCGGTAAAGACCGTATCCGATCTTTTTATGCCGGTTGCCGGTACTGTAACCGAGGTTAACCCCGCGCTTGACAAGCAGCCCGAACTGGTAAACTCAGATCCGTATGGCGAAGGCTGGATGGTTAAAGCCACCCTTGCCGATGCATCTGCTATCGATTCTTTATTATCTGCCGAAGACTATCAATCGCTTGTAGGCGCTTAATGAAAGGCACACTGA
>DATCQV010000047.1:0-20544 GCA_036569325.1 Mucilaginibacter sp.
GCTGTAATTAACGGCATTATTTGCGTCATCAAGTCCACCCTCGTAATCCTTTTGATCAATTTTCAGGTCGGCGCGATTTTGATAAGCTTCGTACAAATGACCGTTTAACTGTATGGCTTTATTATAATCGGCCATTGCGGCTCCTTTATCATCGCTTTTGCTTTCAGAAACACCGCGATATAAATACAGTTCTGCGTTATTCGGATCCTGTGCTATCGCTTTGTTAAAATAATCAATGGCAGCTTTGTAATCCTCGCTGTTGCTGATGGCTTTAGCGAGATAGTAATACAGGTTATGCAGGCTTGGATTCAGCTGAATTGCACGTTTGTAATCTTCTATAGCTCCTTTATAATCATGAATGTTGGTCTTGGTGTTGCCACGGTAAAAAATAGCCTCCGCGTTCGACGGATTCATTTTTATGGTGATGTTGAAGTCGGCGATGGCACCCTTGTAATCGGCAATCGAATTTTTGGCGTTGGCGCGGTAATAATAAACGTCGGCGTTATTAGGGTTGAGCCTCAGCGACATGTCATAATCCTGTATGGCACTTTTGTAATCGCTAACGTTTGTTTTGGCCACACCACGGTATTCGTAAAGTTCAGGATTCTTCGGGTTAAGATCGATGGCTTTTGTAAAATCTTCAATAGCGCCGGAATAATCGCCCGAGTTGACTTTTGCATTGGCGCGGTAGTGATAAATGTCGGAGGTACGCAGCCCAAGCTCAATAGCTTTGGTGTAGTCGTCTATTGCACTTTTATAAGCCTTGATATTGCTGTTGGCATTAGCCCTGTAATAAAAGGCATCGGCATTGCCGGGGTCTATACTTACAACTTTTGTATAATCGTTAACGGCGTTGTCAAATTGTTTGCTGTTGCTATAGGCATTGCCCCGATATAAATAAGCTTTTACATTATTGCTGTTAAGCTCGATTGCTTTGGTAAATTCGGGAATTGCGGCGGAGTAATTTTTTTGAGCAGATAACTGGTTTGCCAGTTTCAGATGATCTTCTGAAGGTTGGGCAAAGGCCAGGAATGGAATAAATGAAATAATAACTAAAAGTTTTTTCATAATTATGGTATCTCAAAATTGGCAATAAATAAGCCAAATATTATTTATGATTTAAACTCGCTGCTAAAAAGTTTCCCTGTTAAGCCATTTAAATAAGCAAGTTAGGGAATGGCCATGAAATTTAAACCTATAAGCAAAAATCAAACCGATTGAGTAATTTTCGCCCCTTTTATTGTACGGAGGTGTAATACGCAAATGTTACGCAAATGGTTATATTTTTGAAAACAGGGGATTAGTTGCTCATTTTGGGGTATGAAATCCCTGATTGAATTTAACTGATGCCGTAGTTTAAATAATATATGTGCTTAAACTTGTAAAACTAAATCAACTAAATACTGAATTATGGCCGGATACTTTGTCGATGCTGATATCTCTAAAGCGCAAACATTAAATACAGATTTTTACACCAGCCGCGAAGCTTTTGAGCAATGCCGTGAAAAAATATTCGCCGCTTCCTGGCAGTTCATTGGTAATACTGAGCTCATCAAAGAAAACGGCGATGCATATCCGTTCACACTATTGGAAAACTATCTGGATGAACCCTTACTGCTGACGAAAAACAAATCAGGCGATATCAACCTCTTATCGAATGTCTGCACGCACCGGGGTAACATTGTGGTTGATAAGGCATGTAAACTCAATAACCTGCGCTGCCGTTATCATGGACGAATGTTTGATCTCGACGGCAAATTTGTTTCCATGCCGGAGTTTAAAGAAGTTAAGGATTTTCCTTCTGCCGATGATAACCTGCCGGGCTTGCCGGTGTTTAAATGGAGTAAATGGCTGTTCACAACGCTCTATAATAGATATGCGCCTGATCTGTTCTTCCGGGATATGATAGAAAGGGTTAGCTGGTTGCCCTTAGATGAATTTGTGTTTGAGCCGGAACTGTCTAAAGTGTTTAATGTGAATGCGAACTGGGCCTTATACTGCGAAAATTACCTCGAGGGTTTTCATATTCCTTTTGTGCACGCCGGCCTTAACGCCGTGATCGATTTCGGCGAATACGCTACGGAGCTGTTCTTTCCCTATTCAAGTTTGCAACTGGGTCTGTCAAAAACTGCCGATAACTGCTTTGATCTGCCGTCAACATCTCCAGACTATGGTAAAAACGTAGCGGCTTATTATTTCTGGGTGTTTCCCAATATGATGTTTAATTTTTATCCCTGGGGGCTTTCGGTAAATGTGGTCGAACCCGTGGCGGTTGATCAGTGCCGCGTTAAGTTCTTTTCCTACGTTTGGGACGACAGTAAACTCGAAAAAGGGGCCGGTGCCGGATTGGATAAAGTGGAAATGGAGGATGAAGAAATTGTAGAAAATGTGCAGCGCGGTATCCGGTCGCGGTTCTACAAACACGGGAGATATTCTGTGACCAGAGAGCAGGGCACACACCATTTTCATCGCCTCCTCGCAGAATTTATGAACAAATAGAAGCCTCCGCCAGTTACTATATTAGGATATTATAATGCTTTTGTAAACTGTATTAAGGAATTTATTCACTTGAACAAATTGCCTGAATTACTGTTAAGTTTAGCATTGTAAGGCGAATGTAATATTGGAATTTAAATTATATGTTTAAACATCTATTTCTTACATTTGATCTAAATAAAACAATCTAAAAAAGAAAATCATGGCAACAGCAACAAAATGGGTTATCGACCCAATGCACTCAGAAGTACAATTTAAGGTTAAACACCTGGTTATATCTACAGTTAGCGGTTTTTTCAAAAGCTTTGAAGGCGAAATGGAAACAACCAATGATGATTTTGAGGATGCAGAAATAACATTCTCATTAGATATCGATAGCATCGACACCAATCAGGGCCCAAGAGATCAGCATTTGAAATCAGCTGAATTTTTCGACGCTGAAAAATACCCAAAGATCAGTTTCAAATCAACGTCATTCAAGAAAACCGGTGACGACGAATACGCTTTAGTTGGCGATCTGACTGTTAAAGACGTTACAAAATCAGTAACGCTGGCAGCAGAATTCGGTGGCGCAACAGACGATTTCTACGGAAATACCAAAGCTGGTTTTGAAGTTACAGGTAAAATTAACCGTAAAGATTTCGGTTTAACCTGGGACGGCGTAACAGAGGCAGGTGCTATTGTTGTTGGTGAAGACATTAAACTGCTCATCAACATCCAGTTTGCAAAACAAAAATAATTAGTGTGATTCGAAAGTCGCATTTCGATTTCCGATTTATTTAGGCAGGATTTGAACTTTATTGCTCAAATCCTGTTTTTATTTAAATGGGTTGCTTCGAAATTGTAAATTAAATCCGAAATCGAACATCCGAAATCCGAAATTCGCGTCCATGTTAATTAAAATTTATCCCGAAAACCCTAATCCTAAAGCAATAGAGCAGGTTGTGGAAGTACTTCGAAAGGGAGGCCTTATTATTTACCCAACCGACACGGTTTATGGCTTGGGTTGCGATATTACCAACCACCGCGCTATAGAGGCGATTTGTAAGATCAGGAACATCAAACCCGAGAAGGCAAATTTCTCTTTTATATGCTACGATCTTAGTCATATTTCAGACTACATCAAACCTATAGATAATACAACGTTCAGGGTACTGAAAAAAGCATTACCGGGGCCGTTTACCTTCATTTTCAATGCTAATCACAATGTACCCAAGCTGTTAAGCTCGAATAAAAAAACAGTGGGCATCAGGGTTCCCGATAACAATATTGCCCGCGAAATTGTGAAACAGCTTGGAAATCCTATACTCTCAACATCCATCAAAGATGATGACGAGATCATAGAATACTCTACCGATCCGGAATTGATCCACGAGAAATATGAAGATCTGGTAGATATTGTAATAGACGGCGGTTACGGCGAAAACATTCCCTCAACCGTTGTTGATTGCACCAACGGAGACTTTGAAATTATTCGTGAGGGAAAAGGAGAGTTGGAGTTGTATCTGTAAACGTGGAGTAAAGACTTACGAAATTTTCAAAATTTCGTAAGTCTGAAATAATTATGGTCTGATATTCTGAATAAACGCCGGTATCTTCTCCAAATACCCTTCAGTTCCTAAAAGTTTTACAAATGCACTTCCAACTATCGCTCCATTAGCGTACTCACACGCTTTTGAGAATGATTTATTGTCAGTGATGCCAAACCCGATTATCGCCGGATTCTTCAGTTGCATGGCTTTAACCCGTTTGTAATAATCTTCGATATTGACCGATACATTCAAACTACCGCCGGTAATAGACGATGACGAAAGCAGATAAATAAAGCTGTTGCTCAATTCATCGATCTTGCGGATGCGCTCTTCTGATGTCTGCGGCGTTACGAGGAAAATATTGCTTAATCCGTTGGCTTTAAAGTGATCGGCATAAAGCGTTTCGTATTCGTACATGGGCAGGTCGGGGACAATGACGCCGTCAACACCAACTTCCGCAGCCTTTTTGCAAAAACGTTCGACATCATACTGAACCAGTGGATTAGCATAGCCCATCAGCAGGATGGGGATGCTCACGCGTTTACGCAGATCGGCCAATTGTTCAAATAATAGCTTAACGGTCATTCCGTTTTCCAGCGCACGTTCAGAACTATGCTGAATGGTAGGGCCGTCGGCCACAGGATCGGAGTAGGGGAAACCGATCTCCAGAAAATCAGCTCCTGCCTTTTCCAAAGCCTCGGCAATATCTAGCGTAGTATTTAGTTCGGGATAGCCCGCTGTAAAGTAAATAGATAACAGGTTGTCTTTTTTAGATGCGAAAAGTTTGTTTAAACGGTTCATCAGTGGTTCATAGTTGATGGTTAATGGTTCACAGCCGAAGTTCTTACCATAAACTATCAACCATGAACCATGAACTAATTAATAGTCAAAATATTTAATATAAGTGTCCAGGTCTTTATCCCCGCGACCGGAAATACAGACTACCACGTTATCAGTTTTTTCGAATTTCATTTTTTCGAGTTGCGCTAGTGCATGTGCCGTCTCAATGGCCGGGATTATTCCCTCCAGCTGGCAGCAGAGCAATCCGGCCTGGAGGGCCTCATCGTCTGTAGCGCTTACATATTGCGCACGATGAACTTTATACAAATGCGCATGCTGCGGACCGATGCCCGGATAATCAAGTCCGGCGGAAACGGAGTATGGTTCTACCACCTGCCCATCATCTGTTTGCATCAAAATAGTACGACTGCCGTGCAGTACGCCTTCCTTACCTAAAAATGTAGTAGCTGCCGAATGACCGCTGTCTACACCCTTTCCGGCGGCTTCAACTGCAATTAGGTTTACCTGTTCATCATCTAAAAAGTTGTAGAACATGCCCATGGCGTTACTGCCGCCGCCTACACAGGCTAAAACATATTGCGGCAATTCGTTACCGGTGTGTTCGAGGAGTTGTTTTTTGGTTTCGGCAGAAATGATAGACTGGAAGCGTGCCACCATATCCGGATAGGGGTAGGGGCCTACTACCGAACCTATGATATAATGGGTATCGACCGGATTGCCTATCCAATCGCGCAGGGCCTCGTTGGTGGCATCCTTTAAGGTCTTACTGCCGGAAGTAGCCGGAACCACCTTTGCGCCCAGCATCTTCATGCGCGAAACATTTGGTGCCTGCCGCGTCATATCTATCTCGCCCATATAAACCACGCACTCAATACCCATCAATGCACAAACCGTTGCAGTGGCCACGCCATGCTGACCGGCGCCGGTCTCGGCAATAATGCGTTTTTTGCCCAGGCGTTTTGCCAGTAGTATCTGGCCAATGGCATTATTTATTTTATGAGAGCCGGTGTGGTTGAGGTCTTCACGCTTGAAGAATATATTGGCGCCATATTTTTCCGAATACCGTTTAGCGTGATATAAAGGCGAGGGACGGCCAACATAATCCTTCAACAACTGGTTAAATTCAGCCTTGAAATCATCACTGTTGATGATAGTGAGGTATTGTTGCCGTAATTCCTCCACATTGGGGTACAACATTTCGGGGATATAAGCTCCGCCAAAATCGCCATAGTAGCCCTGTTCATTAACTCCGTAATTCATTTATATACTTTGTTTTATGCTGTTAAATGCTTGTTCTAATTTCTTTATGTCCTTCAAACCGGGGGCTACTTCAAATTTACTATTCACGTCTATGCCGTAAAATTGAGGGTGATAGATGCTCTTTACCTCATCGATATTTTCAGGGCTGACGCCGCCGCTTAAAAAGAAGGGAACTTCCAGTTCATACCGATCCAGTATGTTCCAATCGAACGTTAAGCCGCTGCCACCGTGCTTAGCCGTTTTGGTATCAAAAAGAAAGACATCGGCTTTGTTTTTATATTTCTTCAGTTGTTTGAAATCGAAATCGCCATCTATTCCGAAAGCCTTGATTACGACCGCGCTGTCCCGCAACGAATTGCAAAATTCGGGCGTTTCATTACCATGCAATTGAATAAAATCGAAATCATATTTACCGATGATCTGTTTGATAACCCCAGCCTCCTCATCTACAAAAACCCCAACTTTATTAATGGTTGACGGGATACCGGCCAGCGCATCGGCAGAAAGATCGCCTGCAAATCTTGGCGTTTTGTTATAAAATATAAAGCCCAAATAGTCGGGCGCAAGTGCCGCTACCTGTTCTATATTTTCCGGATCGCGTAAACCGCAAACTTTAATTTTCATGTTAATTAGCCACTAATGTTTCAAAGCTTTTCAGGGCTTTCTTGGCAAGTAAAGACTCTTCAGCCTCGTAAAAACAATCTGCAAAACTTTTTTCAGGCACGATGGTATTGATAGCCAGCGCGGCATTACATAACACCACATTGGTTTGTGCGGTAGTTGCCTGGTTGTTTAGCACCTCGACGAAAATATCTGCAGATTCTTTGATGGTACTGCCGCCCAAAATCTCATTAGGATTTAGTTTATCAAAGCCCAGCGCCTCAATGCTGTTGATCTTTTCGCCCGCAACTGAGAATGTTTTGAAATCACAGGTAAGCGAAACTTCATCGTAACCCTCCAACGCATTCAGAATGGTGTATTTAACATCCGATTTCTGATACAGGTAGGCATAAATCCGGGCCAGTTCCAGATTGAACACACCCACCAGTTGATTCTTTGGTTTAGCCGGATTTACCAGCGGCCCCAGCATGTTGAAGAATGTTTTAACGCCGAGCTCTTTGCGAATCGGTGCAACTGTTTTCATAGCCGGGTGGAAGAGCGGAGCATGTAAAAAGCAAATATTCGCCTCATCAATATGGCGTTTTAGCTTATCGGTATCATTTGTAAAAGAGGCGCCCAAAAACTCCATCACATTTGATGAACCGCAGCCCGACGATACACCATAGTTGCCATGTTTGGCCACTTTGTAACCTGCACCTGCAACAACAAACGAAGCCAGTGTAGATATATTAAAAGTGTCCTTGCCGTCTCCGCCGGTGCCGCAAAGGTCTATTACCTGCCCGGCTTCCAGATCAATTGGCAAACATAGCTCCAGCATCGCGTCGCGGAAACCTTCCAATTCATTGACAGTAATGCTGCGCATGCAGTACGCTGTCATAAAGGCCGCCATTTGCGAGTTATTATATTTCCCCTGCGCTATAGCCGTCAGGATTTCTTTCGACTGTTCACGGGTAAAAGTTTTGTGTTCAAAAAGATGATTTAGTATTGCTTTCATGCCCCTAACCCCCTAAAGGGGAATTTTTATTTGTGAATATTTTATTCGCCACCCTAATCCTCCCCTTCAGGGGGCCGGGGGGCTTAAACGACGAAGGGTCGCCACGTGTGGCAACCCTTCTGAATATTTTGAAAAAACAAAAAATGAGATTGCCTTACGAGATTACCCGTTCAGCCACCACCAATTGTTGTTTAATACTTTCATTGTTCGTTATGGCACAAATATGGAAATAGTTTTTACTAAAAGCAAGCAGAATGATATTTTTACACAAGGCAATCAAAACCGCTTTTTTTTCATGGCTCACAACACCCGCAAAATAAATCCTGAAGATGACCTTGGCTTCGGCCCTCAGCCGGTGATAAAAAACCAGCCGCTGATGAATAAAGACGGTTCTCCCAACGTGCGCAGGATTGGGCTCTCTATGTTTAATACCTCCAATAATTACCAGGCACTCATTACCATGAGCTGGGCGAAGTTTTGGGTGGTGATCTTAACCGGATACCTGGTTGTTAATATCATATTCGCCTTTATTTATACCTGGCTGGGGCCAAACAGCCTCGACGGCACCACCAGCGTAACGCCGTTTGAACATTATATGGATGCGTTCTTTTTCTCGGCGCAAACTATGTCGACGGTAGGGTATGGGCATATTAGTCCGAGAGGGATGGCAACCAATAGTGTGGCCGCGGCAGAATCAATGATGGGTTTGCTGGCATTTGCTTTGGCTACCGGTTTACTTTATGGCCGCTTTTCACGGCCTTCTGCACAAATTATTTACAGTAAACACCTGCTGGTGGCTCCTTACCGGGATGGCAGTGCAGTGATGTTCCGTCTTGCCAATAAGCGCCGGAATATGCTGATAGATCTGGACATCGAGATCATTTTCTCTTACAATGAAACAGTTGACGGTAAAACTGTTCGGAGGTTTTATCCGCTTGAACTGGAACGCCGTAAGGTGAGTGTGTTAACCCTCAACTGGACCGTAGTGCATCCGCTTGATGAGAACAGCCCTATGACCGGTATGACTAAAAATGATATGATCGGTACCGAGGCTGGTTTTTCGATATTGCTGCGGGCCTTTGACGATACCTTTTCGCAAACTGTACACTCACGTACCCAATACCAGGCACACGAAATTGTATGGGGTGCCAAATTTGTACCAGCCTTTACCCGCGATGAAGCCGGTATAATTGTTTTGGATCTGAGCAAGATCAGTGAGCATGAGCCTTATGACATCGCCGCTCAACCATCGATCCAATTTGATCTTTCGAAAGTTTGAGGGTTTACTTTAATAGCGAGTTCCGTTCCTTCGCCAATTTATTATAAACCAGCTTGTCTAAAAGTTTAGGGAAAAATTTGCTGATCAGGATGGTAAGTTTTCCCTCGCCGGTCATGATCAGTGTTCTTTTGCGGTTTTCAACACCATCGGCAATGATCCGGGCAACTTCTTCACTGCTCATCATTTTATCCTCGTTAAGGGTGCTTTCGCCTTGTTGCTGTCCTTGTTTATCCAGTGCCGTGTTTCGAATATTTGAAGCCGTGAAGCCGGGACAAGCGGTAAGTATATGAACGCCGGTTTTCAGGTTTTCAATTCTTAAAGCATCCAGAAAACCATTCATGGCAAATTTTGACGCAGAATAGCCTGTACGGCCCGGCAAACCTTTATAGCCTGCTATGGATGAAACACCGACAACGCTGCCTTGCGTTTTAAGCAGTTCGGGCATGGCGTATTTGGTGCAATATACTGTACCCCAAAAGTTTACATCCATCACCGATTTTAATACCTTCACATCAGCATCATTAAATAATGCCCGCATGGAGATGCCTGCATTATTCACCAGCACATCGATCCTTCCAAAAGTAACTAAAGCCTGTTTTATCAATACCTCGCAATCTTCTTCAACGGTCACATCGCATTGCACCGCTACCGCTTTGATTTTATACAATTCTTCAAGTCTTTGGGTGATTGCGCACAGGTTTACGAAATGCCGCGCACCTAAAACAAGGTTGGCGCCGCGTTTTGCAAATTCTTCGGCAAGCGATTTGCCGATCCCTGATGATGCTCCGGTAATTATTACGATTTTATTGGTAAGATTCATTTTATAAAAGAAATTAAGCAATTATTGACAGTTCTTCTATTCTGTCAAAGTGCCTTTTATTTGGCGTTGCGATAGGTAAGTTGTTTGATAGGGCGGTTGCTGCGATAAATAAATCTGCAATTCGATTTGCTTTCGCTTGATTTTAAGTGCTTGATTGATTTGTACTGCTGTATCTACTGCAAGTGCATCAAATGGAATAACTTTAATATTTTTTAATATCTCATTCCAGAAATCTAATTGAGAGAGATTTGCGCCTGAGTAAATCTCGTATGCTGTTATAGCAGAAATACAAAAATCGTAGCCTTGACCAAATAACTTTACAAACGTTGAGTTTGACTTTTGGGATTTTCTGAAATATTCAATAAGGATGGAGGTGTCAGCCAGGATTAATTTGTTCTCCATTTATTTATGGCTTCTCTTGTTTGAGCAATATCGGCTAACCGTTCTTCTGAAAAAGTGGGGCCGCTTAAAAGTAAAGCCTTAAAATTTGCCCTGTTTTTTGCTGGCGACAATTCGCGCTCTTTTTCCAAAGCTGCCTTCAGTATAGACAATTTATTTTCGGGAAGACTTTTTACAATCTTCAATAACTCATCAAATTTGATATCTACAATCGCTTGCATAGCCAAGTTTACTAAGATTTAAGCAAAATAAGAAAGGAAAAACTTATTTAACCTCATAAGCAGAAGGGACTAACTGCGGTATACCCTTCACTTTTATGTCAGGCATCCGTACTAAATATTTCACGGCGAATATAAACATAGCGCCATAAAAATATTTGATGTAATCCCAGCTAAATTTTGCAAGCTGGCGGCTTTCGAAGTTAATGATGTATGTTTTAGGGAAATAGTAGTTTTTATAGCCCGCAAGCCTCAACCTGTATGACAAATCGATATCGGCACCGTACACAAAGAACCGCTCGTCGAACAGGCCAACCTCATTCAAAGCAGATTTCCGTAACAGCATGCAGGCGCCGTTAAGCAGATCAACTTCTGCTACCTGGAACTCTTCAACCCAGTCTTTACGGTTGCGATCATACAGGCGGGTCTTAGGGAGGTGTTTGGCAAAACCGATTAGTTTTAAAAACGTGCCCCAGGTTTGGGTAATGCCGTGAATAGACTCCGGCAGGAAGCGACCCTGCGGACTCAGCATTCTGATTCCCAAACCGCCGGCCTGTTTATGTTCATCCATAAAGGCAAGCATCTTCTCCATAGACCCTTTGGTGGTTATTGTATCCGCACTGACCAGTAAAACATACTCTCCGGTAGCTAAATTCAGCGCCTGGTTGTTTGCTTTGGCAAAACCATTATCGGCTTCATTTGCAATGATGGTGGCATCTTTAAAGTTATCGGCAATCATTTCCGGTGAATGATCCTGCGATGCATTATCCACTATAAACAATTCATAATCAATACCCTTAAAGGCATCAACTAAAGAAGCAACAGCCTGCTTAAGCAGGATCCGGGTGTTACGGCTTACAACAATTACAGATACCTTCATAGTTAGCGCGATAATGAATTAATATACGGAACGCGGGTGGCTATTGATCGCCCCAAGGTGATTTCATCCACATACTCTAATTCTCCACCAAAAGCTATGCCACGTGCAATGGTAGAGATAGTTATGTCGAAAGATTTTAAGCGTTTATCCAAGTAAAATATAGTGGTATCGCCCTCCATTGTAGCGCTAAGGGCGAAAATTATTTCTTTAACCTCATTTTCTTTTAACCGCGCAAGCAATGATTCCACCTCCAGATCCGACGGCCCGACGCCATCCATCGGTGATATTAAGCCACCTAACACGTGATAAACACCATTATATTGGTTGGTATTCTCAATAGCCATCACGTCGCGGGTATCTTCAACCACGCATATTATACTGCGGTCGCGTTTTGGGGAAGAGCAGATCTCACACACAACGCTGTCTGAAATATTCAGGCAGGTATTACAGAACATGATCTCGTTACGCAGTTTGGTAATCGATGAGCTGAATTTCTCTACGTCGTTCACATCCTGATTCAGTAAATGTAAAACGAGGCGGAGGGCGGTCTTTTGTCCAACCCCGGGTAATTTCGAAAACTCGGCAACAGCATCTTCCAGCAACTTCGATGAAAAGTTCATGTTGCTAAATTAAAAAATAATAGGTAAATCGCTTAGCGTTCATGGTTGATTGATTGTAAAACTATTAATGATCCTGAACCAGATAACATCGTCTACGAAACAACAAAACATGTCCCCCGGAGTACTGCTTTCTTTCATTATCGGATATTTTTTGGTCTTGCTGATCATCTCTTGGTTAACCTCACGTAAATCAGCAGATAACGATACCTTTTTCGTAGCTAATCGTAATTCCAAATGGTATTTGGTTGCCTTCGGTATGATCGGCACTGCATTGAGCGGCGTTACCTTTATATCTGTACCAGGAAAGGTGGGCGCAGTAACCGGCGATCAATTTGAATACTTTCAGTTTGTTTTGGGCAATGCTGCCGGCTTTGCCATTATAGCTATGGTTCTATTGCCGCTTTACTATCGCCTGAAACTCACTTCGATATATAGCTACATTGAAGGCGCCTTAGGCGTTTGGAGTTACAAAACTGCTGCCGGGATCTTCCTGATCAGCCGCATTATCGGGTCATCATTCCGGCTTTACCTGGTGGTGATCGTGCTGCAAAAATTCATCTTCGATAGTTATCATGTACCTTTTGCAATAACCGGGCTGATCTGTTTGGTGCTGATATGGTCATACACGTTTAAAGGGGGATTGAAGACTATCATCATTACAGACAGTCTGCAAACCTTGTTTTTGGTATCGTCAGTCTTCCTGTCAATCTACTTTATCTGCCAAAGTTTAAATTATAACCTTTTCGAAGCCGCCGAAGCAATTAAGAACAGCAGCTATTCCAAGATCTTTTTCTTTAACGATTTCCTGACCAGCAGATTCCATTTCAGCAAAGCATTTTTGGGCGGCCTGTTCATTACAATCGCGATGACCGGCCTCGACCAGGACCTGATGCAGAAAAACCTCAGCCTAAAAAACATTCGCGAGGCTAAAAAGAATATGTTCAGCTTTACCGCAGTCTTCGTCGTGATCAATATTTTTTTCCTTTGCGTTGGGGCATTGCTTTATATGTATGCCGCAAAATACAATATCCAGGTTGAGAAAACGGATTATCTGTATCCAACCATCGCCCTTAGATATCTTGGATTGGTGCCCGCAATGGTATTTATGTTAGGTTTAACGGCAGCCACATTTGCAACAACAGATTCTGCCCTCACGGCGCTCACCACCTCGTTTTGTGTGGATTTTCTCGGTTTCAATAAAAAGGGCGATGTGAACAGTAAAAAAATGGTAAGCATAAGGCACTATGTACATATTGCCTTTTCGGGATGTATGCTGTTAACCATAATTATATTTAACAGCATCAATGATTCCGCGGTGGTAAATGCCATTTTCAAGGTGGCATCTTACACGTACGGGCCGTTGCTGGGGCTATATTCGTTTGGATTATTTTTAAGTAAGCGGCAGGTTGCCGATAAACTGGTGCCTTTTATTTGTTTGGTGTCGCCGGCAATTTGTTACTATCTGAGTATGAACTCAGCGAAGTTGCTGGGGGGGTATGTGTTTGATAATGAACTGATCATCGTTAACGGCCTGATTACTTTTGCGGGGCTTTGGATAACATCATCTGCTAAGTCGGCAAAGACAATAGCTACCGCAGCCTGACCAATCATTTAATAAAGACACAAAAACTTAAATATTCGATTATTGTAATAATATTGCAGAGTGATTAATTCATCCGGAACAATTTGCAACGTTGAGGACATCCGGACTATATACTACTTATGACAGGTGAAGAAAAAATAAGACAGGCTTTTGAGAATAAGAACTGGCAGGAGATTAAGGTTACCGATTCGTGGCAAATATTTAAAATAATGGCCGAATTTGTCGACGGCTTTGAAAAACTGGCTAAAATAGGCCCTTGTGTTTCTATATTCGGATCGGCACGTACCCATAACGATAATCAATATTACAAGATAGCTGAAGAAACGGCCCGGATCCTCACGGAACGCGGCTACGGTGTTATTTCAGGCGGCGGCCCCGGCATTATGGAGGCGGCGAATAAAGGTGCTTACGAGGCAGGCGGAAAGTCGGTTGGTTTAAATATAGAGCTTCCTTTTGAGCAATTTCACAACAAATATATCGACAGGGATAAGATCCTCGAGTTCGATTACTTCTTTATCCGTAAGGTTATGTTCATGAAGTACTCGCAGGGTTTTATCGTGCTGCCTGGCGGTTTCGGTACCATGGACGAGTCGTTCGAGGCAATCACATTGATACAAACCGGTAAGATCGCCCGTTTCCCTATTATTTTTGTGGGCGTTGATTATTGGAAAGGCTTATTTGACTGGGTAGAACAGAAAATGCTGAACCAAGAACACAACATCCATCCCGATGACCTGATGCTTTACCGTGTGGTAGATACCGCCGAAGAAGCTGCTGAGCATATTTTCAGGTTCTACAATAAGTACGTACTGAAACCAAACTTTTAATAAGATAATTGAAAAAGACGGTTATTATACTGGCAACACTTGGCGGGATGATGCTCACCCTTTTTATTGTTGCGCGGTTAACTCATGTTATTGATGTTTGGAGCATTACCTCCGAATCAAATGAACCTACATTGGGGCATGGTGATATCGTATTAGCTTCCAGGCTCATTAAACCTGGTCACGGCAAATTTTTGTGTTACAGGCCCAAAGGCAAGAAAGAAATTTGGATGCACAGATGTATCGGTGTTGCAGGCGATGTGGTGGAAATAAGAAACGGCCAAGTTTACGTTAATGGTCGGGCCTTAACTGAACCTTACACCTGGAACGAATATTATATCAATCCGCAGCAAAAGAATTCCATAGCCGGTTACATAGAGAAGTTTAATTATCCTTTGACCCCATTTGCCGACAGTACTGAAGTTATTACGTTTTCTGAAGCAGATCGGAAAAGTTATCACTTAAAACTGAATAACGTTATAGCTGGCAAAGGGGTTGTTGATTCCACCTTATTTAAGGATTTTGCACAACAGGGATTCAATGTAGATAATTTCGGACCGGTAAAAGTCCCAGTAAATTCTTATTTTTTATTAGGTGATAACAGACACAATGCGATGGATTCGCGTTTTCTTGGGTTTATTAAAGAGACTGACATTGTTTCAACCATTGCGAGCACCGAGTAGAAAAGCTATAAATCAAACCTGTAGAAAACCTTTTCACGTAATCAGCCTTTTATATACTGAATAATTACATGGCAAAACCCAAACAATCTGCTGCGCTCGGATTTATATTCGTTACCATTTTTATAGATGTACTGGGTTTAGGTATTATTATACCCGTATTGCCTAAATTGCTGCAAACTTTAGGGCATATTGATATCAGCACTGCTTCGAGATATAACGGGCTGCTCACTACCGTTTATGCGTCGATGCAATTGCTGTTTGCAACGGTGTTAGGTAACCTCAGTGACCGCTACGGCCGGAGGCCGGTATTGTTGGTTTCGCTGTTTGGTTTCGGGATCGATTATCTATTTATGGCCTTTGCACCCACAATAGGCTGGCTGTTTTTAGGGCGGACTATTGCAGGTATAAGCGGTGCCAGCACCTCAACCGCTACAGCTTATATTGCCGATGTGAGCACCGGAGATAAAAGAGACGCCAATTTTGGATTGGTGGGCGCAGCCTCAGGACTTGGGTTCATTATCGGGATAGGGTTAGGGGCCTACCTCGGCGCCATCAATATCAAAATTCCGTTTATGGTTGCCGCCGGATTTGCCTTATGCAACTGCCTTTACGGATACTTTGTACTGCCCGAATCCCTTGCCCCCGAGAACCGGCGTAAATTTGAATGGCGCCGGGCTAATCCAATCCGGTCTCTTTGGCGAATCTACTGCAAACAGCCTACGCTGGCATTGCTATTGGCGGCAACTTCGCTGGTTTATATTGGCCAAAAAGCCGTTGAATACCTGTTATCATTTTATCTTTATGAAAAGTTCGATTGGTCGCTGAGTAGTGTGGGTACACTGGGTTTGTTTATCGGTCTGGTGTTAGTAGCTATTCAGGGCGGGTTGATCCGTTATACCATACCTAAGTTCGGACAAAAAAAGAATATCATAGCCGGCCTTGTATTTTATGCGATAGGGCTGGTACTAATCGCTTTTGTGAACCGCGGCTGGTTAATGTATGTATTTATGATCCCATACTGCCTCGGCGGTATTTCGGGGCCCGCTTTGCAAGGTTTAGCCACCAGAAAAGTAGCTTCTAACGAGCAGGGGGAACTACAGGGCGCATTTGCCATATTGAACAGCATCAGCGTTATCATCGGCCCGCTGGTGTTTAGTTATGTTTTCTTTTTCTTTACTAAAAAAGGTTCATCTGCTTATTTTCCAGGGGCACCATATTTGTTAGGCGCATTATTGATGCTGATCAGCATTGCGATTGCAGTGAGAAGTTTCAGGAAGATCAGTCCAGCCCGCTAACACCACCTGATATTACAAACTTCATCATATCGGCTGCGCTTCTGTCGATGTGTTTTACCTTGTCGGCTGATATGATCACTACCTGCCCGGCAAACGAATAAGAGTAAGGGAAGTAAACGGCAACCTCGCCCGGCAGATTTAACTTCGCCAGATCTTTCTGCACCATAAAGCCGATCTTCTTCAAGCCAAATTCATTCACTTCAACAATTACCGGCTCATTGAATTTCTTTTCTTCACCGACAAAAGCTTCGGTAAGGTCCTTTATAGACGAATACAGGAATTTAAATAGCGGCAGGCGGTTCAGCCAGCGCGCAAACCAGCGCTTTATCGGGTCTGTTACTACGTTGGTTACAAGGATGCCTGCTATCAGAATAATAACTACAACGTTCAAAATGCCAAGTCCGGGAATATAAATGGGTTTGCCGGTTTTGGTATCGGTCAATAAATACCCGCTCAGGTTAAGTGATGTATCGATTGTTTTTACAGCCCAGAAGATGAGGAAGAAGGCAGCCCCCAAGGGCACCACGATCAACAAACCCTTAATAAAATACCGTAAAAGCGCCCTGGCCAACTGTTTCATATCGCGTCAATACTATTCGTAAAAATACACTCTTTTTACGCGTTGTGAAACATTGGTCAATATTTCGTAAGGAATAGTGCCAATTTGAGCGGCCAGTTCATTAATAGTTTGCTTGTCGTTAAAAATAATTACCTCGTCACCTTCACGGGCGTCAACCTGGCTTACGTCTACCATACACATATCCATGGTGATATTCCCTACCGTAGGGCATAATACCCCTCTAACCATCATTTTACCCACACCGTTCCCAAACGCACGCAAATACCCATCGGCATAACCAATCCGTACGGTGGCGATCTTACCATCCTTTGCCAGGCTGCCGCTGCGGCTATAGCTGATGGTTTCATTGGCCTTCACCTTTTTTACTTGTGCTATACTTGTTTTAAGGCTGGCAATAGGTTGTAAACCAGTGTCGGGTTTGGTCATCCCCATATCAATGCCATACAAACCGATACCCAGCCTCACCATATCGTAATGCGCGCCGGGCCATCGTATAATACCTGATGTATTGCTTAGATGTTTAATTACTTTGTAACCTAAAGTCTGCTCTATTTCCTTAAAAGCCTTTTCAAAACCTGCGATCTGTTTTTTGGTGAAATCATCGTGCTTTTTATCCTCGCTGGCCACCAGGTGCGAAAATACCGACTGTACATGCACGTAGCGGTTTTGTTCCAGCATGTCGCACAAAGTTTCCACATCTACGTTCTCGAAACCGAGGCGGTGCATCCCGGTATCTATTTTAAGGTGGATAGGATAATTTAGCACGTTCTTTTCCCGGGCATATTTAATATAATCATCAAAAAGGCCGAAGCTGTAGATCACCGGCTCCAGGGTAAACTCGGTCAGCTTGTCAAATGCCGAAGCCTCGGGGTTCAGGATCATAATGGGTAGGCTGATACCGGCATTGCGTAAAGCCACACCCTCGTCGATATAAGCTACCGCCAGGTAATCCACCTTGTTGTACTGTAAGATGTTAGCCACCTCGAATGTGCCGCTGCCGTAAGAAAATGCCTTAACCATAGCCATTACCCTGGTGCCCGGCTTTAATTTATTACGGTAGAAGTTCAGATTGTTCAGTAAGGCGTTCAGGTTTATCTCCATGATGGTTTCATGGGCCTTTTGCACCAGCGCCCGGCTGATGCGCTCAAACTCGAATGTTCGCGAACCTTTGATCAGCACGGTTTCATCTCTGAAATTCAGCGATCGCAGGTGTTGCAGCATGCTCGAGGTATCGGGATAGAAGAACTTTTCTGCCACGTCAAAATAATCCTGTCGATGACTTAGCGCCTCGCCAACCCCCACCAATTTATCGACCTGCTTGATCCTGATCAGATCAGCCACCATTCTATACAATACATCGCACTCCAGGCCAGACTGGTATATATCCGATAAGATCAATGTTTTTTTATGATGCTGATTTTGCTGATTAAGGAAGTTTAGTGCAATTTCCAGCGACTGTATATCGGAATTATAAGAATCGTCAATTACCGAACAATCATTAATGCCGGTTTTCAGTTCAAGCCGCATGCTTACTGCGGTTAGGTGCTCAATCCGATCATCGGCTTCTGCGGCGGTATAACCCATTGCCAGCATGGTAGCCCAGCAAACAATCGCATTTTCAACCGATGCGCCATCAAGGAAGGGGATCAAACATTCTATTTCACCGCCTTTGTACCGGGCCCGTAAATAATAATTTTTGGCAATAACGGTCTCGCTAAACACGTACAGATCGGCCTGTTTGAATTTTGTGCTCCAGGTAAAGCAATTTTTTACCGGCATCTTATCTTTAAAGTCAATCAACTGGTCATAGTTATGGATCAGCAGACGGCAGTTCTTAAACAGTTTCAGCTTTTCGGCCACCTTCTGCTCACGGCTTTCGAAGCCTTCATCATGTGCCGGGCCGATATGGGTAAGCACACCTATAGACGGTTTGATAATCGCTTCCAGCTTATCGATCTCGCCCGTTGTAGAAATACCCGCCTCAAAGATACCCAGGTCGTTGTTTTCGTTGATCTGCCACACCGACAGCGGTACGCCAATCTGCGAGTTATAGCTTTTGGGATTCCGGACGATCTGCCTGTCATGAGCCATCAACTGGTAAAGCCATTCCTTAACAATGGTTTTACCGTTACTGCCGGTAATACCTATTACTTCCAGGTTGAACCTGCTGCGGTGATAGGCCGCCAGTTGTTGTAAAGCGGCAAGTACATCGTCAACCTGCAAAAAGTTGGCTTCAGGAGCCTTAATGTCGTTTCCGTTTTTCACCACGAAGTTGCGGACACCGCTGGCATAGGCCTCGGCGATAAATTCATGACCGTTGCGACGGCCGCTTAGCGCAAAAAATACAGCTCCGCCCGGGTTGCTGATCCGGCGGCTATCGGTCAGCAAGGTGTTAACCGGGTAGTCTTTAACAATGGTTCCGGTTGCGTTTAAGATCTGTTGAATTTCGGAGATCGAATATTGATTGCTGAGCATAGGGCGAATTTGCTTATATTTCTGTACATAGAAGAATTTTTAACGATTTTTGGTTTTAATGGAACAGCCCGAAAAGAAAAAAATTACGGATGAAAAAGTTGCGCTGGCCAAAGCTGAGCATTATTGCGCTTACCAGGAACGCTCGCAGCAGGAGGTACGTGATAAGTTATATGAATGGGGGCTGTGGCCGGATGCTGTTGAAGGCATTGTAAGCCAATTGATTGGCGACAATTTTTTAAATGAAGAACGCTTCGCGAAGGCATACACATTGGGTAAATTCAGGCAGAAAGGGTGGGGGAAGATCAAGATAAAACAGGGCCTCAAATTGAAAAAAGTGCCGGAGGTTTTGATAAAAAAAGCGTTGCTTGCCATTCCCGATGACGATTATCTAAAGGCGCTGGAGGATACAATAGTCAAAAAAGAGCGCACATTAACAGAGAAAAATCCCTTAAAACGCCGCTTTAAACTGCAGCAATACGCTTTTAGCCGCGGATTTGAGAACGATTTAATTTTATTTGTTTTGAAATCCAGCGACTTATAAAAAAGATGAAAAAAATCTATTTTTTAATTTGCAGAATATTCAATTGTGCCTATATTTGCACTCCGCAAACGCGATAGGCACAAGCGGAAAAACAAAGGCAGTAGATTAATAAATCGATCTGTTAAAAATGCGAAAGTAGCTCAGTTGGTAGAGCACGACCTTGCCAAGGTCGGGGTCGCGAGTTCGAATCTCGTCTTTCGCTCTGAATCCCTTCCAAAAAAGAAGGGATTTATTGTTAGAAGTTAGGTTTTATGAATCAAAATTCTGAAATTTAACTCAGCCCACGCTCAGATGGTGGAACTGGTAGACACGCAGGACTTAAAATCCTGTTCCCGTTAAAGGAGTGCGGGTTCGATTCCCGCTCTGAGTACAAGCCTCTTGATTTATCAAGAGGCTTTGTTATTTTTAAATATGTTTTCTGATGATTTCGTTGTATAAGTCAAAACTTATTTAATAATCTTATTGTTCCCAGCCTTTAGTCAATTACATGATTTGCCTTCCCATTTCCACCAGAAAGCCGTCATCATGGCCGCGGCAATTTGTTGACCACTCATCGAACTGAAATTTGAATGGAAAAAACGTTCAATGCAAGTTTTTGTATTACCTGCGATTAAATTTACAAG
>DATCQV010000048.1:0-5291 GCA_036569325.1 Mucilaginibacter sp.
ACCGCCACGGCGAACTGAAGCACCACCAGTACTTTACGCGGGTTTAAAGCGCGGTTCACCGCAGCGAAACGCCCTTTCAGGACCTTTACCGGCCGGAATGCCGAAAGAAAAAACGCCGGGTAGCTGCCCGCAAGGATGCCCGTCAGTAAAATAAACCCTAAAAATGCAAGCCAGAAAACCGGGTTGGTAAACTGAATATGCAGGTCCTTCGAGGTCAGCTGATTGAATGACGGGAGGGTTAACAGCGCAAGCAGCAATGCAATAACGCCTGCAATAAAAGCAATAGCAACCGATTCGGCCAGGAATTGTCCTACCAAATTTATCCTGGTTGCACCCATCACCTTGCGTACGCCTACTTCCATAGCGCGCTTATGGCTTTGCGCGGTACTAAGGTTCATGAAATTGATACAGGCCGTTAATAAAATGATGCCTGCAATGATGAGCAACAGGCGTATTACTTCGATCTTTCCGCCGGCTACCTTGCCATTCTCAAAACGGCTGTAGAGGTGCATCTTATTGAATGGATAAAGGAACACCTCGGTATTGTTGTTCTTATCAGCAACGTGCTGCTGCACCACTAACTTTATTTTTTCATTCACCTGGTCAACATTCGCCTTTGGCTGTAGTTGCACATAGGTATAATAGCTATTGTTGTTCCACGAGTTATCATTAAAGGCGCCGGCAGCAGGTATAGGCAACAGGTACTCAAAATCAAATTCTGTATTGTTAGGTAAATCCTGCATCACACCCGTCACTTTGTACAGTTGTTTACCATCCAGTTTAACCAGCCGGTTCAGCGGATCGGCGCTGCCGAATATCTTGTTTGCCAGGCGCCTGGTAAGCACTACACTGTTCACATCGTTCAGGGCATGTGCCGGGTTACCTTCCATGAGCCGGAAAGTAAACATCTTTAAAAAGTCTTTGTCCACCTCATTGCCATTTGCCTTCAGTGAGATGTCCTTATAATTGAACAAATGACCTTCGGACCAATAGATACGCGACGCGTTTTTCACTTCAGGGAACTCTGCTTTCAAAGCATTACAAAGGGGGCCGCTCGTAATATCCTGGGTACCTACATAATCTTTGGAAGCATAGCGGTACCACACTTTGTAAAGTGTTTTATTGTTGGCGTGGAATGAATCAAAACTGTACTCGTTTTGCACCCAAAGCGCAATAAGAAGAGCGCCGGCCATACCTACGGCCAGCCCGGTGATATTGATAAACGAAAAAGCTTTTTTTGCCCGGAGATTCCGGAGACCTATTTTTAAATAATTGCGAAACATAAAATTGTCGTTTAATTTTTCGGAAGACCATTGCGGAATGGTTTCCTGATCCAATATTAGCGGCTGCAAACGGGGCCGGCGTCCCAAATCACGAATTGAGCGCTCTTTCTTAAGCTGGGCTTTATATTCTGCCGGGCTTTTCCCGGTCATCTCTTTAAAAATACGATTAAAGGTGCTCTTGGAGTTAAATCCCGATTCAAATGCGATACCAAGCAGCGTAAGGTGATCATAAGCTTTGTCCTGCATTTTTGAGATCACATCCCGAACGCGGTATTCATTGATAAAATCATTAAAGTTCTTTTTAAGGGCTACGTTAATGATCCGGGATAATTCGCGGGAAGGTAAATTCAGTTTCTCTGTTAGTGATGCTATAGTTAGCTCGGCGTCCCGGTAATAGAAGCCTGTTTCCATAGCCTTCTTCAGCCAGGCGCCTTTTTTTCTCAGTTCGTCGGGAACTGACGGCCTCAAGGATGGAGGAGATTGCTGTATCATCATCCCGGCCTGCGGTTTTAAGAAAGCTGCTGCCGCTGTCCAAATAATGATCACCGCAAAAAAGATATAAAAAGGATAGTAAATGTGTATCGCCGATGGATTGCTGAAGCCAAAATAGTTGATGGCTGCAAAGGTTATCCATAATACCCATAATAAGCCTGTTGCAGCCAGTAAACGGCGCAGCCAGCGGAATTCAAGCCGGGAGCGATCCATCAGAACGGGCTGCAGCCGCCTGTAAAAATTGTTGATAAGCTTGCGGGACAGGTAAAGGTAGGTTATGATCGAAATAAATATGAGCAGTTGTAATGCCGGATTCAGCTGTTGAAAGGCCTGCGTTGCATAGGTAGCCGCCCCGGTCCGGATACCTTCCCCGATCTCTGATACCAAAGCGCCTTGTTCGAGCAATACGGGAATAAAATGCAGCAGATCCTTCCATCCGAACTTGTATTCCGGGCGGGTTATCTTCAACACATAAAAATAAATGAGCGGGCCTATTGCCAGCAAGAACTGCAGAGGCAGCCGGTCCCAGCCGGGCAGATAGGTTTCCAGCCGGATATCTATAGCCAGTATCCGTATCATCCACAATACCATCGCGACCAGCGCCAGGGCAAGCAACCGGTTGGAACTGCGGTTAATGCTTTGGCCGAATCCCAACAGCAGGGCGAAATTAAGTCCGGTGAATATCGTTCCGATAGCGGCCAGGTCATAGAGGTTGATATGGAAAGTGTACGAGTTCAAGTGCTTAAATATATCAATCGTTATTCCAAATAACCAATAGCTTGATGGATAGGTGATTACAAATAACTTGAAATGTACATAGTAACAAAACCGGACATTGATCTGTTCGGTTTTGAATGGAATGTAAACTTAAAACGCCTTAAAGCCGAACTTTTAAGGCGTTTCTTTTATCGTATCGGGTATTTCACCAATCGCTGTTATAAATGGTTTTAGAGAACGCCGGCGGCAAATCTTATAACGTTGTCCCCTTTAATGAGCCTTCCGGTTAATGTATTGATTTTCAGCAGTAGTGATCAGCATGGAGGAATGGCCCTTTTCTGCCACATACCATCTGATAGCGGTGATCATGTGCAGCAACAGGTCAGGAAAAAAAGCATTCCCGTCGAATGCCCAGCGATATTCTCCGGAGCTGACATAAAGCCGCCGGTTCTGGTATAACGGTAAGTATTCCTCTTCACCGATCTTATGCACATTTATGCGCAGGCCGTTATTTGTTAAAAAGATCGATTCCTCATTCGGGCAATCGCGGTTGGTGATCAGCCAGTAATTTCTTTCCATCGTCATCATACTTTCTCCTTTAGCAGCTTGTCTACCTCTTCATTAAATTGTTTGATGAACTGTGTATAATACTCACCTGTGGCAGGGCCGGTGAAGCCAGTATAAATGGAATCGACATTGCCCTTTTTATCGATGAATAAGATGGTTGGGAACGACAGGAAGGTATTTAACGCTTGGAATGATTCTGCGACGGCCTTTTTATCTACCAAACCGCCTATCACTTCATCGTAATCTATCCCGAAACGCTTTTTAAAGTTACCGATAGCATTTTTCAGGTAGGCCGGATCAAGTTTGCGTTCATAATGAACAGCAATGGCTTCTACTCCTCTGCCTTTGTTAGCTTTATACCATGGGCCGAGAAAACCAGCCTCGTCGATACAGTTAGGGCACCACGTGCCGGTAATGGTGACGATCACCACCTTGTTGCGATATTTTTCATCCTGCAGCGAGATCTTTTTGCCATCCACATCAGGCAGCGAAAAGCCAAAGCGTGAATAACCGGGTTTCAGGTAGGTGAGCTTATAAGGATCGGGCAGCGCCGCGGCATCATTTTTTACGGCCGTAAACGCCTGGCCATTGGCAGTTCCACTTAAGTGACCGGGGCTATCGATAGTTCCGGTATAATAAGCAGCGCCGCTGCCGATGAATGATGACAGGTAAAACTTACTCCCTTGCACAACGCCCTCCAGGTACCGTGAATCGCCGGTAACGCTCATGAACGTGGCGTATAATTTGGCGCCATCCTGCTTAAACAGCCCGACTTTATTGTCGCTTTGACCGCTTTTCGATTTAAAGCTAACGTCATACTTTCCCGAGATATCAGCAGCGGGTTTTTCACCATTATCGGCAAAGCGATAGGTTTGCCCGTACCCGGCATCTACCGGAACAGCCTTTCCGCCGCCGTTGTGGCGCAGCACGCCGCTCAAATGTTGTCCGTCGATCTTCAAGGCAAGTTCGTTATCAAACTGGTTGAAGGCGACAAAAAGCGAATCGCCTTTTTGCGTGAGCTGATCGGCCGCGAACTTTTCAGTTCCATTGGTGAGATAAAGCCGCTGAACTTTGCCTGAGTTCCTGATCTCGAAATTAAAAGGAACATCCGTGCTATTCGGATAATGGAATACGCCGCGCCAGGCGCCGTTTTTAACAGGCTGCTGCGCCAATGCCGGTAAGGATAATAAGCCGGCTGCAAGCAGACCGAATGTATTTTTAATGGTAATCTTAAACATTTGCTGATGGTGTTATTAGTTTAACGGAAGGTCTTCGACAGGAACGTCCCAGTGCGCCAGCACCAGTTCAAAGCGTTGCTGCTCGGCTTTGACATAAGCTTGCTGATCGGGATAGAGTTGCTTTTTGTACGGATCGACGATACTATAGTCGAGCGCCAGGTGTTCATTCTTAAAGGTGATAGTAACCTTAAAATCCCAGCGGGTGTCTTCGCCGCTGTGCAAAATTGGTGTTTCGGCTTTGATGCTAAGCACATCGCCTTTGTCCTGCAGTTTCTTTAATAAGGGATAATGATTTTTTTTCCACAGGGCAATAAACTCGTCGGCATGCCCCCATTTCAGTTTATAATAATTCTCGATGGTGAGTGGTTTTGCGTCCTGCGCGTGCAGCTGAAAAGCCGTTGAAAGCAAAATAAAGACAAGGAGCCTGCGGATAATTTTGATCATGTGGTCAGTATTCGTACCTACAAAATTACTAAATTCTATTAAATCTATAGTTTTTATAGATTATTTTTGAATTGAAAAAATATTGGCATAGGTTTGCCCTGTTTAACGAGTGAAAAGAGCAGTAAAAACTGCGCAATTGAAGCATGAAGAAAATACAGTTCAGATATACCATTTTGATTCTATTAGTCTTATTAACCGCTTTTTCTGAAGCGGTTTCGGCGCAAACGCCGCCAAGTGCGCTGGTGGTCATTGCCCATCCTGATGATGAGAGCATGCTGTCGGTTACATTATATAAACTGGCAAAAGAGCATCACGGAAACGTAGATCTGTTTGTGATCACCAACGGCGAGGCGGGTTATCGTTACTCGGCACTGGCCGAACAGTATTATGGCTGCAAACTGACCAACGCCGCCGATGCCCGCAAAAATTTGCCGGCCATCCGTAAGAAAGAATTGCATGAAGCCGGTAACGTGCTCGGCATCCGTCATTATTATTTTGCCGACCAGGTTGACAGTCATTTCAGCCTCGATGAACATGAACCGCTCGATAC
>DATCQV010000049.1:0-22363 GCA_036569325.1 Mucilaginibacter sp.
AGCGGCATAACGGCCATTAACGGAATCAGCGGGTAACCAACCAGCAGCACTTCGTTATGCCAGGTAAAAAAGCGCTGGTCGTGCAGCAAGGCCCAGCCAAATCCCTGCAATGTATTTCCTTCAAAGTGGATGCCGTCTAAAAGGTTATGCCCGGCAATAATAACGATGCAAATAGCAAGGATCCACTTTTTTGGCAGATGGATGACCGCAGCCAGCACGATCATGCTTACACCCAATGCCCAAATGGTAACAAACAGGAACATGGGAAATTTGATATTGAAATTCCAGCCGAAATTTACTACGATCAATTCGAGAAATACCAGCCATAAGCCACGCTTTACCAGGAATACAGACAGTTCTTTTTTATTCTTCTTTTGCCCGATAAAGTAGGCCGAGGTGCCGGCCAGCAGCATAAATATGGGCGCGCAAAAGTGGGTGATCCACCGGGTAAAGAATACGATGCCGCTTGTTTTTCCTAGGTCGAGCGGGTCGTTTAAAAAAGAGCCGGAATACAGGTAGTCTCTAACATGGTCGAGCGCCATAATGATCATAATGGTGCCGCGCAGAAAGTCGATAGAGGTTACCCTGTTCTTTGTAATTGTGACTGAATTCATTATTCGAAGATACTGAGTATAGCGCTCACTTGCGGTTACCCAAAGGCAGGAAATTGCCATAGAAATACCATATTAATTGCTCACTTAAGGGCAATAAATAATCTTTTTTCGAACCGGCATCGTAGTTTTATTCCTTTACATATAAGGGATAATCTGTTTTTGCGGTTCTGCTTTTATCAGGATCGATTTCTATCGTCACAAATTTTTCTTCGATGTTGGTCTTTCCTAATAAATTTCCGGTCATGGGTTCTGCTATCCAGCCGTTGCCGCCCCATTGGAAACCATCGCTAAAACCCGATCTGTTCGAGCTTAGACAATAAGCACCGGAAATAACGGAAAGCGTTTGCCCGCATCTGATCCATTGCTCAACCGATCCTGCGCCGGTGGCCCGCGGGCATAAAAGCAGATCGGCGCCCTGTTTGCCATAAACCCGGGCGTATTGCGTAAACCACATTTCGGTGCATAGCAGTACGCCTGTTTTGATCCCGCCGATTCTTAAAACTTCGAATGTTTTCGGCTCTTCTGCGTCAAACCATGTTTGTTCCCAAAAGTGAGCTTCCTCCGGGAAAAATGATTTGGTATGAATTTTACGATGGCTTGTCCCCGGCTGATAAACAAATGCGGTATTGTAGAATTTATCGCCATCGATAACGGGCTTTGAATACACGACAAATTTAGTATTGAGCTTTTCCAACTCGCTCATCCACCATTCGTGTTTGGCGACGCTTTCCTGTTTAACAGCCTCGTTTACTTTTGCCGCTGAAGCTATCCATTTGCAGAAAGGCATTTCGGGTAACAGCAGCAAGTCTGGTTTATTTTCGTCGAGATGAGTTTTCAGCGCGTTCCAATCCTTCACAAAATCGTCTTCATTATCGCTTAGCTCACATACGGTTACTTTCATGCAGCTAAAATTACGTTAATAATTGCTCCATGAAGCCGCCGATTCCATTTGCGCGATCAACGAAGTGAATTTCCAGGATCCAGTGGCGGTCGTTGCCCTGTGGGTCTTTCAAAAACATATCCTGATGATTATCGGGATGAATATCCAAACCCAAATTGCCCGGGCCCAGTTGCTCATGCGGGTACGGACCGACGATATGCCCGGCAATCTCGCCGCCAAATTCGTAGCCAAAGCGCCCGGCAAGGGCAGTAATGTAGTTGTAAAATTCCGCGCCGGTTAAAGCACTTTGTTTCCCGTACCACTCGTTTGCCTCCTGCCAGGCCGCTTCAACGTCAGCTACTATTTTCAGTTTTATAGTTTCATTGCCCATTACGTAAGTACGCGCATAATCAGCCTCGTAGCCGTCGAACACCGGACCGAAATCAACGATCACCAGATCATTTTCCTCAATCGCCCTGTCCGGTGGATTACTACCGTACGGTTCCATCGTGTTTGCGCCGGCCCTGATGATCTTTTTATGCCAGAACTCAGTAACGCCAAACGCATCATGCGCCAGTTGAACGGCTTCATCATTGAGTTGCTTTTCGGTTTTTCCGGGGGCGATGAGGCCTGTGGATACTATCAACTTAAACCATTCGGCGGCCTTTTCCTGGGCGTGTAATAATTGTTTTCGGGTATCGGTCATGAGGTGCTTTTTGTGAAGTTTGGTGCTTGTCAGTCACAAAGAAAACGCATCTCATTAATAATAAAAAATACTTAATTTGTATTGAATGATAACAAAATACACATAAATGGACATTCAGACACTGAGGAACTTTATTAAGCTGGCCGACACGCTGCACTTCACCAAAGCATCGGAACAAGTATTTATGGCGCAACCTGCTTTGAGCCGGCAGATCAAGCAGTTGGAGCAATCCATCGGCGCAGAATTATTCAAAAGAAACAAGCGGAATGTATCGCTCACCAAAGCCGGAGTTTATTTTAAACAGGCTGCCCAGCAAACTATCGATCAGTTGAATTACGCTATCAACCGTACGCAACAAATTCACAATGGCGAGGCCGGTGAGATCAGGATAGGTTATACGCATTCCATCGTGCAAACCATTTTACCGAGGATCATTAAAGAACTCCGCGCCGCATTCCCCAATGTAAAAACAGTGTTGCGCGAAATGAATAACGATGAACAATACCGTGATCTTTCTGAACAAAAGATCGATATCGGCTTTGCCACCAACCCCATCGTACCCGAAAACCTGAAGAGCAAAATATTCTTCGAGGACGTTTTTACCGTAGTGCTTCCTGAAAATCATCCATTACTTAAAGATAAATTCCCTGGACTTTCGGCCCTGGCCAATGAACCATTTATCCTGCCACACGAGGTAGAGGGCAGCGATTATGTGCATACTGTAAAATCCATTTGCCTGGATGCGGGTTTCTTTCCCAATATTGTACATCATACCTCCTCGGTAAGTTCGGCGTTGAAATTGGTGGAAGCGGGGCTCGGGGTTACCATTGAGCCAAAAGGTTCCTTATCAGGCCAGAATCTGGCGATCAGGTATTTTGAGTTGGATAAGATCAGGCAAAATGTTCAATCGGTTATTTTGTGGAATAGCAATACCGAAAGTGAGCATGCTGGGGTTTTGGAATTGGTTAAATCGATTATCAATTAATTAACAAAGAATTATTCACCACGTCGGGAAGTCACACTGAGCCCGTCGAAGTGCGACGTGCGCAAAGGCCCTCACCACGTGCTATGTACTGAAATACCCTTTGCGAGGCCATCCCGTATGCTTCGACATAACTCAGCATGACAACCGCTTTTTTGCCCGCTTTTTATTCCCCCTTTCATTTCTTGACCTACATCATCTTTCTGCGATGAAACCCGCAGTAACTTTGTTGTATAAAATCAGAAAGGACAATCACAATGGCAAACACCGTATTACATAAAGCCGAAACCCGTGGTCACGCAAACCACGGCTGGCTTAACAGCTATCATTCATTCAGCTTTGCAAATTATTATAATCCCGAAAGGATGCATTTCGGCGCTTTAAGGGTATTGAACGACGATACCGTTGATCCGGGCATGGGCTTCGGCAAACACCCGCATGATAACATGGAAATTATTTCCATCCCGCTGGAAGGCGACCTGGAACACAAAGACAGCATGAATAATGTTGCCGTTATTAAAAATGGCGATATCCAGGCTATGAGTGCCGGTACCGGGATATTCCACAGCGAATACAACCAGAACCGCGAGCACCGCGTAAAATTTTTACAGATCTGGGTTTATCCAAATCAAAGGAACGTTGAGCCGCGCTACGACCAGATCACACTGAACCTGGACGACAGGCATAATAAACTGCAGCAGGTATTATCACCAAATCCGGATGATGCCGGTGTTTGGATTCACCAGGATGCCTGGTTTCACCTCGGTAAGTTTGATAAGGGTGTCAGCACCGAATACACCATCAAAAAAGAAGGCAACGGCGTATACGTATTCGTATTAACCGGCGATGTTAAGGTGAACGACCAATTGCTGAACACCCGCGATGGTTACGGCATCTGGGATACCGACAAATTTACCATCACAGCCGAAAGCGACGCAGAATTTTTGCTGATGGAAGTACCGATGGAGTTTTGATGTGGGAAAGGTGAAAGGAGAAAGGTAAAAGGAGAAAGGTAAAAGGTCTTGAAGATGCTTAACGTTCTCCCTTTAGCCTTTCGGCACAGAAAAGCCTTTCGCCCTTCGCCTTTAACCTTTAACCTCAATAAGATGAAGACACAAATTTTGGCCATAGGCAGGCACCCCGAGATATTGCAGACCGTGGTGCGTTTGATCAATAATAACCCTGAGTGGAATGCCACCGGGGCCGCTACTGATGATGAGGCGATGCTGGCTTTTGCCGCCGCTGAGTTTAAGCTGGTGCTGCTGGGCGGCGGAATTGAACAGGATAGCGAAGACAGGTTGTGCGCTGCCTTCAGGGCTTTAAATCCGCAGATCATCATTGTGCAGCATTATGGCGGCGGCAGTGGCTTACTTACAGCCGAAATTTACCAGGCGCTTGGGTAAATAAGAACTTGTATTGTATATTGTGTAAAAAGGAGGCTTTCGGAAGGGAGCTTCCTTTTTTATTTATATTTGATTCGACAATATCACTATGGCTACGATAGATGCGGCTGTTGCCGATTTTTACAATAAAAGCGAGGAAGATTCACGGCTGCAATTGGGCCTCGGTCCGCTGGAATTTGAACGGAACAAGAACCTGATAGGCCGTTATCTGCCAAAAAATAAAAAACTAATTATTGCCGATGTGGGCGGCGGCCCCGGTCATTATGCTAAATGGCTGAGTGCGCAGGGGCATGAGGTGATCCTTATCGACCCCGTAGAAAAGCACATCAGGCAGGCCAAACAGAAAGTCAAATCTTCCAAAACAACATTTGAAGCGTTACTTGGCGAGGCCCGCGATCTTCCCATCAAAGATAAATCTGCCGATCTGGTGATCCTTCACGGCCCGCTTTATCACCTGCCTCATTTGGATGACCGCCTTAAAGCACTTACTGAGGCTAAAAGAATATTGAACCCCGGCGGTATTGTATTGGGATTTGCAATTACACATTCCGCGTCTACTGTTGCCGCGCTGCTGGCTGGAATGATCTATAAGCCCGAGATCTGGCAAATGTGCCTGAATGAACTTAATACCGGTGCCCACGAACCGCCCGCCGCCATGCCCGGAATGCTGGCACAAGGCTTTTTCCATAAACCATCGGTATTGCTGCAAGAGTTTCACGCAGCGGGTTTCATGCCTAAAAAAACCTTTGCTGTGGAGGGTATGGCCTGGCTCGACGGCAGTTTCTTTGTTAACTGGGCCGATCAGAAGAAACGGGAACGGATGCTGGAACTCATTTCGCTCACCGAATCAGACCCGGAACTGCTTTGTTTTAGTCCGCATATAATGGTGGCCGCGGGCGTTGAATAAATTACCTCATCAATTAAGCAATCGGGGCATTCTGTTTAATTAATTTCTTTTCATCAACATTTTAAGGTTGTTTAATGTACAGATCGGTTAATCCGGTAACAATAACAGTCGTTATGAAATTAATTTTAATGAGCCTTATGCTTTTATGGCTGGGCAAATCGGCGGGGAATGCGCAGTCACCTTCCCCGCCGCACATCAATAAAGAGATCGTCGATTTTTTTAGCGGCAGTTGGAGCGGCGAAGGAAAATTCGCCAACGGCAAAAGCATCGCTGCCGATGTGAACTTTTCGCTGTCGTTAGATAGTTGCTGGCTGATGTACACACATACAGATAAAAGCCCCAATAAATACAAAGCCACTTCTATGTGGGGAGTAAATAAAAACGGCCAGCTGATAGACTTTTTATTCGATAACTTCGGCGGGCATGATAAATATATCAGCGCAGGTTTTACCAATAACCAGCTCGTATGGGAAACCAGGCAGGAAAATGGTACAGCAGCCTTCTACAAACGCTTTACTTATCAAAAGCTCGACGCAGATCATTTTAAAATGACCTATGAAGCCTCTGCCGATGGCAATACCTGGCGCATGGGCGATTATCTGGTTTTCACCCGGAAACCATAGTTCCCTGTGGTAATCGGGAAATGGCGTTATCTTCCTTTAGCTTTTTCCCGGCAGACTAACAACCTGTTAAGTTAAAAAGCACCCGTATGCGGAAGAATTAACATACAAATTCGGCTTTCCTTTTTTATTTTAGTGTCTCAGTTCCTTTGGTGGAATATTTTTATCAGCTACATACACCTTAAATCAAAAAACAATGAGCACTATTAAAGTAAAAGACGGCACCGAGATCTACTACAAGGACTGGGGAACCGGGCAACCTATCGTTTTCCATCATGGCTGGCCGCTATCGGGCGATGACTGGGACGGGCAGATGATGTTTTTCCTTCAGCAGGGTTACCGCGTTATTGCGCACGACCGCCGGGGGCATGGCCGTTCGGGCCAAACCGCAACGGGCAATGAAATGGATACTTACGCAGCCGACGTTGCAGAATTAGCTGAAGCGCTCGACCTGAAGGATGCTATCCACGTTGGTCACTCAACCGGTGGCGGTGAGGTTATACGTTATGTAGCCAAACACGGCAAAGGGCGCGTGGCCAAGGCCGTGCTCATCAGCGCCGTTACCCCGCTAATGGTACAAACCGAAAACAACCCCGACGGTATCCCGATGACAATATTTGATGAAATTCGTCAGGGCACGGGCTTTAACCGGCAGCAATATTTCCAGGATTTTACCATTCCGTTTTACGGATATAACCGCGAAGGCGCAAAAATTTCGCAGGGAGTTAGAGACAACTGGTGGCGCCAGGGCATGATGGGCGGCATTAAAGCGCATTATGATTGCATTAAGGCTTTTTCGGAGACCGACTTTACCGAAGACCTTAAAAGCGTAGGCATCCCCGTGTTGGTACTGCATGGCGAGGACGACCAGATCGTTCCTTTCCAGCTTACCGCTGTAAAGGCAGTAAAGCTTTTGAAAAACGGAAAACTGATCTCTTATCCGGGTTTCCCTCACGGCATGCCGACTACCGAAGCGGCGACGATCAATAAAGATCTGCTGGAGTTTATAAAGTCGTAAAAACTATCTAAATAACAACTATAAAAAGCTGTCAACATTTATGGTTGGCAGCTTTTTATATAGCTATCAAGCCAGATCAAACCTATCCAAATTCATCACTTTAGTCCAGGCTGCTACGAAATCATTTACAAATTTATCCTTAGCGTCTTCACAGGCGTAAACTTCGGCAATTGCTCTGAGTTCGGAGTTGGAACCGAAGATCAGATCCACACGGGTACCGGTCCATTTGATTTCGCCTGAGGCCCTGTCAGAACCTGCAAATACTTTCTGAGCATCGGAGGTTGCCGTCCAGGTGGTGCTGAAATCAATCAGGTTCACAAAGAAATCGTTAGTGAGCGTTTCGGGTCTCTTGGTAAATACGCCATGTTTCGATCCGTCGAAATTGGTATTCAGCACGCGCATACCGCCGATCAGTACGGTCATTTCCGGAGCGGTAAGGCCCAGCAGTTGCGCCTTGTCGATCAGCATACCCTCGGAAGCGCTAATGTGATGTGCTTTCAGGTAATTACGGAAACCATCGGCACCCGGCTCCATGTATTCGAACGATTCAACATCGGTTTGCTCCTGCGATGCATCTGCCCTCCCTGGAATAAACGGCACCACAATATCACGACCGGCATTTTTCGCTGCTTTCTCTATACCGGCACTTCCACCCAGAACGATCAGGTCGGCCAATGAAACCTGCTTACCGCCGGCATTGGCATTGTTAAAGTCGTGCTGAATACCTTCAAGCACATTTAACACTTTAGCCAATTGAGCCGGGTTATTAACTTCCCAATTTTTCTGTGGCTCCAGACGAATGCGTGCTCCGTTGGCACCGCCACGCTTATCAGAACCGCGGAAAGTTGAGGCTGATGCCCATGCAGTTGATACCAATTCGGGAATAGCCAATCCTGAAGCCAATATTTTATCTTTTAGCGCAGCTATGTCGTTATCGTCTATCAACGCGTGTGTTACAGCCGGAATAGGGTCCTGCCAGATCAACTCTTCAGCAGGCACTTCCGGGCCAAGGTAACGGGCGCGGGGGCCCATATCGCGGTGCGTGAGTTTGAACCATGCGCGGGAGAATGCGTCGGCGAATTCCGCAGGATTTTCATAAAAATGCCTTGAGATCTTTTCATAGGCGGGATCTGTGCGCAAGGCAATGTCAGATGTGAGCATAAACGGTGCATGGCGTTTTGAAGGATCGTGTGCATCAGGCATTAAGCCGGCGCCTGCTCCGTTCTTTGGTTTCCATTGATGAGCGCCGCCCGAGCCACGGGTCAGTTCCCACTCGTAGCCAAAAAGGTTCTCGAAGAAATTATTGCTCCATTGGGTCGGTGTGGTTGTCCACGTACCTTCCAAACCGCTGGTAATAGTATCTCCGGCGTTACCGGTGCCATAGCTGTTTTTCCAGCCCAGGCTTTGTTCTTCTATAGGCGCACCTGCGGGCTCTTTGCCAACATGTATACCCGGATCGGCAGCGCCGTGGGTTTTACCAAAGGTATGTCCGCCGGCAATCAGGGCTACAGTTTCATAATCATTCATTGCCATACGGCCAAAGGTTTCGCGAATATCGCGGGCAGAGGCCAGCGGGTCGGGATTGCCGTTAGGGCCTTCCGGATTTACATAGATCAAACCCATCTGTACGGCGCCCAGCGGGTTTTCCAGCTCGCGGTCGGCAGTGTAGCGCTCATCGCCCAGCCAGGTTCTTTCCGAGCCCCAATAAACATCCTCCGCAGGCTCCCATACATCGGCACGACCACCGCCGAAGCCGAAGGGCTGCAACCCCATCGATTCCAATGCACAGTTACCGGTAAGAATCAGCAGATCGGCCCATGAAAGTTTCTTACCA
The DNA here is from genome assembly GCA_036569325.1 of Mucilaginibacter sp. Taxonomy (GTDB): domain Bacteria; phylum Bacteroidota; class Bacteroidia; order Sphingobacteriales; family Sphingobacteriaceae; genus Mucilaginibacter. The sequence continues at coordinate 8,965 of DATCQV010000049.1, forward strand.
TATTTCTTTTTAACGGGCCAAAGCAGCAAACGCGCCTTGTCGAGGTTGGCGTTATCCGGCCAGCTGTTCAGCGGGGCAAAACGCTGCGTACCGAAACCTGCACCGCCACGGCCGTCAGTCACGCGGTATGTACCCGCGCTATGCCAGGCCATACGGATGAAAAACGGGCCGTAGTGACCAAAGTCGGCCGGCCACCAATCCTGCGATTGGGTCATCAGCTCGAAAATATCTTTCTTTACAGCATCCAGGTCAAGGCTCTTGAACTCCTCGGCATAATTGAAGCCTTTATCCATCGGGTCAGACAGCGAAGAGTTTTGCCGAAGGATGTTCAATTTCAATTGATTAGGCCACCAGTCGCGGTTCCTGGTGCCGCTGCCTGCGCTTTGCTTTAATGCGCCATTTAAAAAAGGACATTTTGCGGCATCGCTTGGCGGATTCACTTCAGATAGCTGGCTTTGATCATGATTGTTTTCCATAATACAAGGGTTTCGTGGTTTAAGACTTAAAAATAGGAAATTCTATTTTGAGATATCAATACAAGTCTTTCATTTTTGGGTAATCTTTACCAGCCAACCATAACCCAATATCATGAGCACCGTTGCACTGTTTCACGCAAACATGAAACAGTGTGAAACACGCGAAACAGATGAAACACCCCTATGCTGTAAATCAGACACTTAACCCACCCGCGTGAAACAACCTGAAACAGTATGAAACAAAAATAGCCGCATTTTAGCCATTTTGCTGTTTCAGGTGAAACAGCAAAACAAGACGATCAGACTGTGAAATAATATCGAATAATGAATGCCGAATACCCAACCTCGTACTCTTTACATCATCATTTAATATTAGGTATTCGATATTTTTTATTCTTAATAAGATTAACGTAGAAAATACTGAGTGTTTCCCTCACCGCGCAACTAATTCTATAAAACCATTTTTGAAAGATCAATTTCTTAAACTCGTTGTTCAAAACAAAGCCTCAAATCTTTTCGATCTGTGGCCCCTCTTTTGAAATACGCCCACACTCAATTACTGACAAACCAGCGCGCAGCGATTTTTTGAAGTTCTCCGTAATCCGGCTCATCCCCTGCCGCCCAGGCAATGATGCCATCAGGCCTGATTAGTAAGGCACTTAGGCCAAACTGCTCTTTTGTCGGGCCCGAAGCATATTTGATCCGGCCGTCATATTCATCAGCCAAAATTTTAAAGGCGAGATTGCCGTCAAAATCGAGCAAAACACCCTGACCATCGCGCATTAATTCACCAGCCATCGTCCCATCTTCAAATTCAAAATTCGGAACACTGTAACCAATTAGCGGATGTTCGCCACCGAGATCATAGTGCATATTAACGCCCCATACCCTGCTCGCAAAATACGTAGCGCCATCACGGGTATTCATCAGGTCGCGGATAATCGCATTGAGCGCACGGGCATGCGGTTCTGGCCCCATAATGGCAACCTGGGCACGTGACCAATCCAGCACCTGCGCACCAACAGGGTGTCGCTCGGTATTATAGCTGTCAAGTAATCCATCCGGCGCTTTATCATGTATAGCTGCAGCAAGCTTCCAGCCCAGGTTCATGGCATCGCCTAAACCGAGGTTGAGGCCCTGCCCACCCAGCGGTGAATGAATATGCGCGGCATCGCCTGCCAGAAGAACCCGCCCATTGCGGTAGGTTGTGGCCTGTCTTGCCCTGTCGGTCCAGGTGGTTGCGGTACGCAGGGCGGTAACGGTAACATCGGTACCTGATATACGGCGCAGCACTTCCTGCACATGCTGAAGCGTAACGGGTTTCCCCGCATCATGAAACGCGCCGCCATCAAAATCCTGGATCATCACATAACCCGGCTGCGATTGCAGGTACATGCCCTGGGGCGTCATGTTCCGGCCGGGTTTAAGCTTCTCCGGATCGGCAATATCAATCAGCGTAGTATAGCCGGTAAACTCCGGCTCTGTGCCGGCAATTTCAAAATCGCCTGCTTTACGTACCACGCTTCGGGCGCCATCACACCCCGCCAGCCATTTACTTTCAAAAGTTTGGCTGCCCGATTGAACGGTTACACCGTCTCCGGTTTGATGAAAACCGGTAACAGCAAGCCCGCGCCTGATCTCTGCTCCCAGATCTTTCGCACGCCGGGTAAAAACCGTTTCCAGCTCCTGTATTTCAGAAATTAAACTGGTTGGCGTCGAGCCTGGAAGGCGATATTTCCATCCGGATATATCGATATCGCCCTCGTGAAACGGGATACCAGCAAAATGCCCCACCTGCCGCCGGGTTCCCTGTCCGGAGTTTTGGTGAGGGTTTTTCAGGCGCTTGTGAATTTTCAGTTCATCGAGTAGCCCACGACGATAAAGGGCCTCTATAGTTGGGGTATTGAGTCCGCGTATGCCAAAGGGAAGCAGCTTTAAGGGTGATTGCGAATCTTCCGCCTTTTCCAGTACAAGTACCGAACATTTGGCCAGCGCCAGTTCGCAGGCGAGGAACAGCCCAACCGGACCGCCGCCCGCAATAATTACATCGTATATTTTGTGATTTTGTGTTGCTTTCATAATGGCCCAAAGGTCAGGAAAGCAGATGCCTCAGGCTTGTACAAATGCGACAAAATCATCGCCGGGTGGCTTGTCCTTTTTCGCCTTTCGCGCAAAAGCCGCAGGCGTGGTGCCGCTATAACGTTTAAATTCCCTGCTCAGGTGCGATTGATCGGTATAGCCCAGTTCGTGAGCCAGGCCTGCCAGATTAGTGTCCGGACTATGCCATAAACGGTTGCGTACCTGTTCGAACCGGATCAGTGCCGACACATCCTTAACGGTATGGCCGGATGATTGCTTAAAATTTCGTTCCAGCGTACGGACGGTAGCATGTGCGGCAGCAGCCACTTCGCTTACCGGCAGCGCGCCGTTTGCCTTTCGCATGGCAACTCCCGCTTTGAATAACATGCTGTTAACCGAGATATGAGACTGCGCTTCCAGAAAATACCGCTTTACTTCGGCCAGTGCTTCACCTATTTTACCAGCCTCAACGCACTTATTTAATACAGGCTGAAGCCGCACGATGGGATGCTCGAATGTTTGCACACCGCCTTTGCCCGATGGCAGACTGACCAGATCGAACACAGTCCACGGGAAACACCTGATACCGATGACTTCCAGCCGGCCTTCCGTATAAAAAACAGCGGGTTGATTGAGCAGCCCCATGATGAACGGCGAAGGTAATGACTGTAATTTATCATCACGGTAAATACTAAGACCGCTGCCGAAGTAGAAAATAATTTCGGCATAGCCATCAGGCTGCACTTCGAAACTTGATTGCTGTTCGCCAACGTCTCTTGTATTATGCCAAAAGCATTTGATGGCATCACGCAGTTCTTCAGGCGGGGCATATTCTTGATGGCGCATGGTGAAAGGTAGTGAATTTGCGGCAACCCGGTATGCCTTTTATTTCGTCTGGGCTTGGAAACTTTTTATCCTTATACTTTAGTGGAAAAATCGTTACTTGCTGCGGCGTAACATGAACCGGATCAGACTTACATTAAACTTCATATATACACATCCGCTGGCAGGCAGGCATCGCGTCAGAAGTATGGCTCGATTTCTTTACTGGCAGTTTCAATGCATGTTGGCACCTGCTTCTTTCAGGGTGAAAAACTTTGTTTCAGGGACGAAATTTTATGCAAGGAAAGGAGCTTATGGCCTTACCGCAAATATTTATTGCGGCTTGCACGAATTTGGAGAGATGGCTTTTTTACTGCATTTTCTCAGGCCGGACGACCTGTTCTTCGACGTTGGCGCCAATGCAGGCTCATATACACTTCTTGCAGCCGGGGCCTGCCGGGCAAAAACCATAGCGTTCGAACCGGTAAATGAAACCTTTGGCTACCTCACAAAAAATATCAGATTAAATGGCTTGCAGAATATAACACAGCTTATAAATGCCGCCGCCGGAGAAAAACAGGGTACGGTAACGTTTACATCCGACGAAGATATCACCAACCACGCAATTCCGGGTGGGGAGGACAACCACAATCATATCATTGTTAATGTTGTTCCGGTAGATTCTTTTATCGCCGATGCCGTACCGTGTTTAATAAAAATAGACGTTGAAGGATTTGAAACCGAGGTATTGAAAGGAATGGAAAATACCCTCGGCTCAGATTCGCTCAAGGCCATTATCATTGAGCTCAATGGCAGCGGAGCACGTTATGGTTTTGATGAATCAAAAATTCATGAGCTACTGTTGTCGAAACAGTTCAAGCCTTATAATTATGACCCCTTCCACCGGCAGCTGACCGAACAGGCATCGTATGGCAATCATAATACCATTTATTGCCGCGATATCGGCTTTGTGAGCCACCGGGTGCACACTGCGGCTCCTTTTTCTATTATGGGCGAAAAAATATGAAACGCGTTGCCGTGCTTTATTCACTGATCGCCGCTGCCGGCTTCCTGTTCAATCTGAATAATATCAGCATAACCACAACCGATAATAGTATAAACACCAGGTAGCTATAACTCAGGTTATGCGCATCCTTAGCGGGAATAGCTGCAACAACAACGTAAGTTAACAGCGACAGGATCACATACACCATGCCGCCGGTTAATCCGCCAGACATCGCCGCATTTTTGGGGAACCGGGCCAGGCAATAGGTAAAATAATTATTGTAGGTAAATCCTGCTCCCACATGTATAATAAAGGCGAAGAACACCATTGCATAAATATTATTGACAAAGCTTACGCTGATGATCATCAATATCACAACAAACAACTGTAACAGGATATTAACAAATAATTTGCTGAAAAATGGCTTGCTGATCAATGCCCGGCCAATAAAGCCGCCTATCATCCACGCAAGTCCCAAAATAAGTGAGCAATAACCGGCTGCCACGGGCGTAAATTTGAAATGATGCTCGATAATGAACGGACCGGTCATGTTATACATGATCACCATTGAATAGGCAAAACACAGCATCAGGATGCCCAAACTGAACGTGGTTGTTTTGATCATTTCGGCATACAAGCCGGCTATCTTTTTCAAATGAAATTCGGTACGGTGACGGATGGTTTCGCCGCTGTAAAAAACTTCCAGCACAGCAATAACCGAAGCCAAAGCTGCCAGGAAATAAAAGTTCGACTGCCAGCCGAACGTAGTTTGAAAATATCCGCCCAAAAACGGCGCCACAATAGGCCCCGCCGACCAGATAATGGTAAACATACTAAGGTAATGCTTTAGCCGCCCGCCTTCGTAAACATCCACAAAATAGGCCCGTTTGGCTACCACGATCATGGCCACCGTAATGCCGTGAATGATCCGCATGGCATAAATAACATAAATATTATGGGTGAGGGCTATTACCAGGCTGGCCAGGATAAACACCAGCAAGGCCCCCATGCTGAACTTGTACCGCCCGTACGAATCCAAAATACTCCCAAGGAACAATTGCGATACGCCGTAGCTGATAAGGAACAGCGTAAGCGTTAATTGTACCTGTATACTGCCGATGTGCAGATCGGCCCCCATGCTGGGTAGCGAAGGAATATATATATCGGTGGCGAAACCCGAAAGCGGCAGTAAGGCAAACGCCAAAACGGTAGAAACGCGTTGATTTTTTAGTTGTGAAGATGGAACGGCTGCTGTTGCAATCATGCCGCAAAGGTAACAAGCGTTAAAACGGGGATTGTAAAATGGAAGTAATAAGAACTGGAAACTTTTTATATTTGGTGATACCTTAAATCTTACATCATGTTTAAACCGGCTACCACTATCGACGAAGTTATAGCAACGATGGAGCAGATCATTGCTGATTCTATCCGCACTGAAAGTCGTTTAGGCTACTTCGCAACGCTATACTTAAAAGTTACAAATAGCGTAAAACAAGGGATAGCCGGCAACCGTTTCCAGGATAATAAACGAATGGAGTTGCTCGACGTCAATTTCGCAAATCGCTATCTTGAAGCATACTACCAGTGGGTAAATAACGGAAAGCCTGCCAGCTCCTGGGAATTTGCCTTTCAAAACACCCAAAAAGGCTCAGTGCTGGTCATCGAGCAATTGCTATTGGGCATGAGCGCGCATATCAACCTTGATTTAGGGATAGCCACCGCCCTTACCCAAAAAAATGCAAATCAGCCTTTGGAAGATATTCACACCGACTACGACACGATGAACACCATCATTGCCTCGCTCACCTACGAGGCGATGGCTGAGTTGGATCAGGTATCTCCTTTATTGTCGCTGCTTGGTCTTCACGCAGGCAACACAAATTCCGTTTTAATTCAATTCAGCATTGTCAACGCCAGGGATGGAGCCTGGTGTTTTGCCGGGGAACTGTATAACAAACCGGCAAATGAACTTGAAGCCGCTATTCAGGAACGCGATCAGAATATCCTGCAGTTAGGTAAAAGCATCATCGGGCAAAAAGGCGCAATCGCATTTACGATATGGCTCATCCATTTATTTGAATGGAAGAATATCGTTAAAATCATTAATGCCCTGAAAGGTGAGAAGAAGAAACACTTTACGGTAGGGCAGAATCTTTGAGTGTGATGTCCGGTGTGGTTTGCTGAAAGGTTGAGTACACATGCAGCCGCACGCTTTTAAGTGCCGGATTAAGTAGTGAATGAGGAGCATCGATCTATTACCCAAACCCGGGTACATGTAAGCTACATGATGAACCGTATTTATACAGGCGCGTAATTATCGCTTATAAAAAGCGTTCGTCTTTCTTACAGCAGCGAATAAATGGCATGCGAGGCAAATAAAATAGCCGGATAGGTTGCAATATACGACCACATGAAGGTGTTTAATCCCATTATCCGCCCAATTCCTATATGTAAAAAGATACCGAAAATTAATATGCAGATACAGATGTTAGGGGGAAACGCGAATGCAATGGATAACAGGCAATCGCCGAAAACAACCATCGTTCCAAAGGCTTTTGCTATTACTCTTCGTTTCAAGCTCATTGCCAGCACATGCCTGTCTCCGTACGATGCGGTCTTTAACACTTCTATCGGATATTCTCCGGTGTACCAGCCCTTCTTCATCATTTTTAAAAAGCCTGATGTACCATACGCCAGCGAGGCCTGGGCAGCGATAAAAAAGAGGGCGAACGACCTGCTCAGATCGGTATTAATAACAACAGCAAGCGCAAGCGCAATAAAACATACCGCCGACATTTGGTCCGAGCCATCGTTGCTCTGCGAATTCCGCACCTGCATTATCATATTTATTATCGCTACGATGAGTACAGGAAGTACCACCGGGTAGTGGCAAAATATTAACACGGGTATGACTATTGCACACAATAGTCGCAGCCAAAGTACAATTACAACGTTTGGATAACTGCAAACAAAATCAAGCCTCAGTTTTTCTGCCCAAATACGTAATTGCGGGCCGGTACGCTGAATTTGCCAGGCTAAAAATCCGGTATCGCTGTACTCGCGGCGAAGCTTTAAAAGTTCGGCAGTTGCAATGATTACCTGGATGGCTAATGTTATTTCAATTGCGTAAGCAAAAGTAGAAGAGTCATAGTTCATTGCTTTCTTTTTTAGGAGGAAAATGCCATTCAGAAATTAAAACCTGGCGGCGCGGCGCGGTTTTATCAAACGTTTGTTCAGAAACTATTTTAAATTGAAATCCATTGCTGTTTCTCGCCTGATCGCTGTTTTCAATATAATTCGCAATGTGCCGGTACGACGTTGTTTTCGTTACCGCCTTGGGGTTGGTTGAATGTAAGATCCGGATGATGCGCCTAACGTAGGTATTGAAAGCCTTTCTCATACGCTTGTCGGGATACCAGAGGGCAGATAGCATATTCCGTTCTTCAAAAAACCGGACTCTGCTCCATGCCGTTGTCCCCACCGATGGGTCCATTATACGATACTCTAAATGAAAGTCTCTCCTTATCGGTACCGGTGCAAAAAAACGATAGTTGGGAATCAGGTGAAATATGCCCATCCCAAAAACTTTTCTTATTTTTTCGTTAAACTGAGAAATGATAGAACATATCCACCAAATAAACAGCAGCCCGCCGAAACACCATTCAATTATACTTTGCATTGCAAAATTCCTATTTCTGTTTGGGTCAATAATCTTTTGTAATAATTCAACCGGCGGCCTGATTTTATCTTTCGTCCGACTACAAAACCAGAAGCAAAAAAACTGGTTGGATATCTTTATGGCCTACACCGCGTATGCCATCTCTTTCGCCGTGTAAGCGATCGTATCATTGGTGGCAAATGCTACCAAACGGCCGTTTCCGCCTTTCGGCATGGCATCGTTTTTGGCCAGCTTAATGTGGCATTCGTCTGAACAGATATATTTTACCGCCTGGGTAATCAGCGACATCGATAAACTCCGGCCGGGACAGCTTCGCTTACCCATGCCAAACGGCATGTATTTAAACCCTTTCGATACCTCAGGGTCCAGGAAACGTTCAGGATAAAACTTATCCGGGTCTTTCCAGATATCAGCGTTGCGGTGCAAATCAACTACAGGTATCATAAATTCGGTTGCAAAACTGCCTGCACCATTTTCGCCCTTACTTCCCTCGGCTTGCTGATAACCGAACTGGCGGAATGGCGGATAAAGCCGCAAAACCTCCATCACAAAATACCTGGCAAAAGCCGGGTTCTCGTGAATCTTCTTCTGATAGCTGGGCCGTGCGGCCAGACAAAGCAGCGCCGAGCCGAGCGCAGACGACAAGCTGAATGACGACACAAGCATACTCGTGATCTCACCTTTAAATTGCCCTCGGGTGATCTTTCCTGATGCCTTCAGGTCTTTCAGCGTTGAAAGCCACGAGTTGGGTTTAGGTACGGTGTAATTGAACACCATATATTCCAGCTTACGGGAAACGCGCTTCATATACAGCACCCTTTTGAAAAACAACCGGTCGAAAAACCAGCGTACCGGGCGCATGAATGGTATATGCAGCCGGAGCGAGTACATCAAGCCTTCCAGAACAAGCGGCCGTGAGCCGTGCGGAAACTTGGTTTCTGATATAAACTTCTCCAGTGGCGGCAAAATCTCCACCTCAAGCAGGTTGCCCAGCAGGGCACGGTACATCTGGGGGATCAACTGGTCGTACAGCCCAAATCTCTGCTCACCCTGTCCCGGTTCACCCGGTGGGAACAAGCGCTCCATCAATTCTATAGCTATCCGGGGGACAACTTCATCCGTAGGCATGTGAGGACGGGCTACACGCTTAAGCCACATCGCATGATCGTCTTCGCTTACTACGATAGAGTTCTGGCTCAAGTGGAACTCGCTGATCATAGCCATTACGAAGCGCGAACGTGTGAACGGCGTTTTTGCGTAGGCGCTTATCCTTTCAGGATCGGATGAATATTCTATCCGGTTTTTAAGCCATGGCAGGGTGTAGACTTTGCCACTACCCTGCCATTTGAATGGATTAAGCTTACGCATCTTACAGATTGATCTTTTCGTCGAAACGACGTTTCATCCACCATAGGCGCGCTGAGTTATAAGAAAGACCGATTACGAAGGCGGCTTTCAGTATAACGAAACGGAGCGCATAAGGAAGTCTGATTTTTGCGAAGGCTCCAAGTCCGTATGAATAAACCAGGTTAACCATTTCCACATCTTTAAAGGTGGTTGCTTTTTTGTTAACCAGTTCTGCGGTTGCAATCCTGTAAAGATCTTTTGCCAGATCGTACTCGCCTAACTTGATCAGCGCAGTGATCTCGCGTAGGTGCTCAGCCCAGAACAATTCCCATTCTGATTCTGTTGAACGTTCAACGATCAATGGAGCAACCTTGTAGTAAAGCTCAACCGAAGCATGTTCTTTAGTTGAATTCATTTGAGTATCGCGCAGGAATCTGGCCAGTGTTAATGGTTCGCTGTCGTCGGCCATACCCAATGTGTTTACCACTGCAGTTGTCAGGAAGCACGGACCTGGCTCCGGTTCTGGTTCTGGTTCCGGCTCGGGTTCCGGTTCCGGCTCAGGTTCTGGTTCCGGCTCGGGTTCTGGTTCCGGCTCAGGTTCTGGCTCCGGCTCGGGTTCTGGATCAGCCTCTGGTTCTGCATCAACGCCCTCACCATCCGGGTTATCATCGGGGTTAAAGTTTTCAGCATCTTCTACCGGTTGGTCGGCTGGATCGGCGTCATTAGCCTCGCCATTTGCCCTTGCCTCCTGTATCAGGTTGCTTGCGAAATTATAGCCTGCAATAGCCAGTTGCTTAATAATTTCGAAAACGATCATACTTGCCACGCCTACTCCAATCATTATACCGATCTGCGACCAGGTGTTAGTACCTTGTTGCGACGGCGTTGGCGGCGGCGGCGGCGTAGTTCCAAAGTTACCGTACACGTTAGGGCTGGTCGGTTTTGTCGAACCGGTCGGATAGAAGTATCCGAAGAAATTCTGTCCTGTAAATGTGTTTCCGGCGTATATTGAGAAATATGTCCACTGCATATAGATCACCAGTGTGTTACTGCCGATAACGCAATTGAAATAGCTTGAAAAAGGCCCGAATGTAGTACTCGAGGCTGCAGTTCCCTGGAAGGTAACCACCGATCCGTCTGACGAAATATTCAAAGTGGCATTGGTAGTGCTGTTAAGAACGCAGGTATAATTGCCGGCCCAGATGCTTGGAAGATCAACCGTTGCGGGGGCAAGCGCTGCTACAGACGAATAAACGCTCCTGCGGCCGCTTGAAGTGATTGCAGGTGCAGAGGTAGAAGTTAACGCAACCGCAACGTTGAAATCTGTAGTAGGCGTATTGTTGTAAGTTACAACGCACGATGACAACGTAATGGTTCCTGTATAAGGGAACGCTGTATTGGTAGGCATCACAAAAAACTCGCCCCCGGTGTTCTGGAAAGCGCAGGCTGTACTGATGTCAATAAGTGCGCCGCTGGTAGGAGTAGCTACCTGTAATTGCCAGCCGCCTTTGCCATTGTCATACAGCATAATTAAGAGGCTCGGATTGCCCGAAGAATCAAATGTCTGGTACGTACCGTACGCAATAGATGGCGAAGTCCCGAAAGGCGGGTAAGTTGTTGTCGAGCTTTGCCCGGCACTTACCTGTGCATAACTTCCGCCGCTAACGGTGGTAATGGAACTGTCAACCTGTGCTGTGGTAACACCTGTATAACCAGTGCCATTAATGTACTGCTGTACTGCAGCATCCGCATCAGATGCACTACCGCCGGCAGCGAGCGCATTATAATACGTTTGATACAATTGTGAGGTGGTGCCGTTCTGTAGCAGGCTGTTTAGAAAATCATTGGCACTCGAGGGGTTGGAGGGTGCGCCAGTAGACGCGGCTGTTTCATTTTTCATAATGAATGTAATTGATAAGGTTTGTAGACGGTTAATTAATTGCCTAAAGATATATAATTTAATTATTGATTAGTAAAAAAATTAAAAATTAAATTGGTGTTAAGTTATGATTAAAAAAAGATGGTTACTCCCCTTATGTTGTTTGCGGGTAGGTATGGAGACCCGGACATTTCGGAGTCATTGCGCCAGGGCCGAAATGGCAAATGGTTAATTCTGCAACGTTAACTGGCTGTCTCGTTGCCTGCTATCAGCCTAAAATGCGGCGTATTGCAACGTTATAGGTGCAGGCCCATCTGGAAAAGATGGTTAGAATTGCAGTTGTAAACTGCCGGCATAGTTTTCCGAAGTCACAGACGCCCGGACAGCGTTTCTGATTAAACTACGGACAACAGGGAGTATAAAACCAAAAGTGTCAGATTACAGCCAAGATAACATAACCGAAAATTAATTTCTCTGTCTCGTAAAATCAGGAGAACCACTATCCAGTAACCTTGCGCCTGGTAAGGCTACTGGATAGCATTTATGCAATAGTGAGGATAAATTTGATTTTATTGAGGAGTTGATTTCTTCTTATCCAAACTTCGAAGCAGTGAATCCAGTTGCATTCCTTGCGCGTAAGTAATGCAGCCCTGCAGACGTGGCTTCTTGCCGTTGTAGTCGGCAATTTGTGAGGGTTCGATGCGAGATGCTGCGATTTTAGATAAGCTGTCGATGCTTTTATACCATTCGGGGCTTTCATCTGTTATCTGATGATAAATGGTAAAACTTATATCATTCTGCATGATCGTATCGTCTTTGAACGCATATTTCATGCACGAACACAAAGCATATTCTTTAAACAGTTTATACTTTACCTGATAAGTCGTATCCTGAATTTTAGCCTGTTTCTTTGCATCGCCTTTGCTGCCGCAACCCGCCATAATCAGCAATGGCAAAAACAGTATCCGATGATATTTTTCTAACATACAAAATTAATTTAATACCCATAGCGTTATGCTACTGACCCCACCCTTGGCCTGGAAATAATTATGCCCGCCAATGCAATCTTCGCCGTCATATAAAGTGCAATGTCCCAATGCACCAAACACCGCAGGAGACAATGCCTGCATAATATATATTCCCTTATGGCCAGTCAGATGCGAATTAAAGCTTTGTCCGTTGGTACCGCCGTCCGACGTCGAAAGCACAATGGACCGCTGTTCGAAGTTTGCAACTTCAAACCAATATGCCGGTAGATTGCACCTACTGAAAAACAAAAAGCCTCAAATTTTTAAAACTTGAGGCTTTTATTAGTAGCGGGGAGCAGGATCGAACTGCCGACCTTAGGGTTATGAATCCTACGCTCTAACCATCTGAGCTACCCCGCCGGGGATTTTATTTCAGCAATTATATACAGCGTCTGTAAATAATCTTATGTTTACACTTCAAGCGCAACACCGCCGAAAAAGGTTTGCAAATATAGCAGAAATTCGTTTTCTTTAGAAAAAATGTTAACATTTACAGCTTTACGCGTATTCAACCATTAAACCCAGATGTCGGAAAAGAAGAAATTTACCATTGAGTACGAGATAAAATCGTCTCCCAGAATACTGTACAGCTTTCTTAGTGAGCCTAATGGACTAACACAATGGTTTGCCGACGACGTTGTTGTACGCGACCAGGTTTACACTTTTACATGGGACGATGAGCAGCAAAGGGCTAAGCTGTTAGCCATGAAAGAGAATAAACTGGTACGTTTTAAGTGGGTGGATGATGACCCGCAATTCTATTTCGAAATGGAAATTCTGCAAGATGAACTAACCAACGACGTAGCCCTTGCCATAACTGATTTTGCTACCGACGATACTTTAACCGAGCGTAAAGCCATTTGGGACAACCAGATCGACTACCTGATAAGCGTGCTGGGCGCTTAATAAAATATAATATCCTACTTTTGTATGCTAAAGCTGTGCTATTACGTTATTAGCAGCGTGGCAGCCCGTTGGGCTATGCAAACAGGTTCTCCGGATGAAAAAAATACATCTTTTAATTCTTAAATCGTTCATACGGCCGTTTATAGTCACCTTTCTTATCGTGATGTTCGTGCTGCT
>DATCQV010000050.1:0-14931 GCA_036569325.1 Mucilaginibacter sp.
GGTCACAGTATAAAAATAACGAGCACTGGAATTACCGCTTCGAAGAACGCGGCTCCGGTTTAGGCGATTCATACAATAACCTCGAGATCAAATGGTTCATGAACAAAGAGTTCCGCCTGGCCTTGCTGCGCGACTGGCACCAGGAGACACCCTACAAGGTCATTGACTTTACCCGTTATGACCTGCCCGCAAAGGAACCCCTCGATCCAGATCCGCAGCACCCGGTGAAAAACTGGAGCCTGATCAACGGGATCAATCAGAAAGGCCTCCGTCCGGAAGACAAACCGGTTTTGATCAAAGAACTCAGCAAAGACGATCAGGACAGAATAGCAAGATACTACCCGGAATTAATGCGGTAGGTCGCCGTCTCACTGTCTCACAAAAGCATGAAACAGCTGAAACAATTTGAGACAGTTGAAACACCCTATGCTGTAAATCAGACACTTAACCCACCCGCGTGAAACAACCTGAAACAGTATGAAACAAAAATAGCCGCATTTTAGCCATTTTGCTGTTTCACCTGACACAGCAAATTGGCAAAAAAAATCAGGAAGGGTTTCCCCCTCCTGACCTAACTATAATTATTCTCACTCCATTTATTGTTTATCCCACCAGATCCTGGTCAGGAAATCGTCCGGACCTTGCCTGGCTATTGCGGCAGCGTACGATGCAGCGTTCAGATTCTGCTCGCTGATAGGGTAGAGCATTCTCCTGAAGATTTTACCTCCCGTAGCGTTACCAACATAATTGTTAGGCACCAGGGCAGGATAGCCTGTGCGGCGGTAGGTAGCAAAAACCTCTTCAGCATCGGGGAATATGCCAACCCAAAACTCGGTGTATATCTGTTCCATTTGCTGGTCGAGCGTACCAGCGGTGTTGAATTTATGGTGTGCTATATAGGTATTGATCTGGTTGGTACTGATCGTGCCAGGGGCGCCGCCAATTACAGCCCACTGGCGCATAGCAGCACCTATCCCGCTTTCATACGCTGCAGAGGCAGACATGCCGTTATACCAACCCCTTGAGGCAGCCTCGGCCAGCAGGAAATAGCTTTCAGCCGCGGTAAATATCAGGCGCGGTGAATTTAACAACAGGATGGTCTTGGGGTTAGGCTCCGAATAGGTTACAAAATCAGCCGGTTTGGTATTTAACCCGGCCGACATTCCCTTTTGTATCGCGAACGAAGTATCGGCAACGCCATTGTTGTACACGATAGATATCACGCCCAGGCGGGGATCTTTATTATCTTTCAGATGACTGATAAACACGTCCTGGTATTTACCACCTTCGGTATTGGTAAAGCCATCCTGCGCTATATAATCACTGGTCCAAAGGTTGTTAGCTAACGGATTTTTGTTGATATCCTGGCCCGAACCTACATAGGGCACCTTGGCTACGTCGGCATCATCTAAAATAATGCCGCCGGTAATGGCTTTTGTTGCCCATGTTTGGGCAGCATTAACATCAACTTTGGTCATGCGCATTGCCAGCCTCAGCATCATCGAATAAGCAAATTTCTTCCACTTGTCGGTTTTTCCGCCGTAGATCAGGTCGGCATCTGCAAACGTTGCCTTTGAAGCGTCGAGACTGGTGGCCGCCTGGTCAAGCTCCTTAAGCATATCGGCATAAATATCCTTTTGAGCATCATAAGCCGGTTTATATATCCCGCTGTTGTAACCCTGACCGGCTTGCGAGTAAGGGATATCGCCATAGAGGTCGGTAAGCCTCGAAAAACACCATACCCGCCATATGCGCGCCTCGGCAGTAAGGTTGCTTTGTGAAGGGTCGCCGCTTGTAGCCTTTAACACCTCTACCAGCTCGTTGATCTGGTTTTGGTAGGAGTTGCTGAATTCGGCTGCCGATTGCTGGGCCTGGGCCAGTATGTATTTTGAGCCAAAGCCCGCCACATCGTTAAAACTGGTGGTGTACTGCATGGTACCAAGCAGCAGATTCAGCATATTCGAAACGCCGTCATATTGCGCCTTGGTGAAGAGATATCCCGGAACCGGTTTGGGCGAACTGTTGGGATCCGTATTGTATTTATCGAAGTTTTTAGTGCATGATTGTATGGTGATCATCCCAAGTATCATCAACATGCAACAAGTATATTTTTTCATCGTACTCAATTTTTAAAATTAGAATTTAACAGAAAGATTTACGCCGATCGATCGGGTACGCGGTAAACCAAGTGATTCGAAACCCTGGTTATTGCTGTTGGTGAAACTTTCTTCAGGATCGAAATTATCCGTCTTCTTGTATATCGTCCACAAGTTGCGTGATACCAGAGAAATGGTTGCCGACTGAATATGCACTGCCTTTAAATCAAGCGCAGGCAGGTTGTACGACAGGATAACCTGGCGCAGTTTAACAAAGCTTCCATCGTGTAAAAACAAGTCAGAATAGATCTTATAGTTGTCATAATAGGTACGTAAGCCGCTTACAGGCACAGTACGGCTGTATGGATTACCTTGCTGGTCGACACCGGTTACGGTCAATCCGTTTTCGCGGCCGGGCAGCGTCATCTTTGTTAAACCCAAACGTGTTGAGTAAACCTCCATTTCCGAGAACACCTTGTTGCCGAATTTACCATCAAGCAGGAAGCTGAACGAGAAGCGTTTGTACCTGAATTCGTTGGTTAAGCCCATGGTTACAGGTGCAACGCTCTTTCCTACGGGTTGATAACCAGTAGCTACAGGCAGCCCGGTAGTAGCATTGAACACCACTTGTCCGGCTGCATTTCTCAGCATTTTTGTAGTGTATATGGTACCGAATGGCAAGCCTTCCGTATTGTTAAGCAAACCGTAGTTGTTTACGGTTGCAGCGAGCTGTATGGTAGATAAGCCTGGCGCAAGCCGTACCACTTTGTTATCGTTATAGGCTACGTTGTAGCTTACGTTCCAGCTGAAGTTTTTCGATTTGAAAGGCGCTCCGTTTATTTGTACCTCAATACCTTTATTATCAACCTCGCCAACGTTCAATATTACGTTGTTGTAGCCCGATGTCGGGGTAATGGCGGTATTCACAATATCGTTAGTGGTTTTACGGTTGTAAACGGTAACGTCTAAACCTAACCGGTCTCTCAGCATCGATAATTCGATACCTGCCTCAGTTGTGGTAGAAGTGTAGGGCTTTAAGTGGCTGTTGGTAATATCGTTGCTGGCTACGTTTTGCAGCGGCTGACCGGCGCTTGGGATGCTTTTATAAGCAAGGTTAATTACATACGGATCAGGAGCGCCGCCGCCAACCTGTGCCCATGATGCCCTTAACTTGGCCAGCGTGAAGAACTCGGGCAGTTTAACCGCATCAGAAAGGATAAAGCTACCTCCTACACCCGGATAAAAAATGCTGTTGTTTTGCGGGCTAAGTGTCGAGAACCAGTCTTTACGGCCTGTAAATGATAGGAACACCAGGCTCTTATAATCAAAATCGGCAGATCCAAATACCGAGTTGGTTACTATTTTGGCATAGTAAGGCGTGTTTGATATGGTTGCCAGGTTGGTTGTACTATAAAAGAAAGGTATTACAAATTGTGAGCCGGTAGTGGTCAGCTGGTTGGTAATATGCTGACGGCCGTTAACGCCGCCTAAAACGCTTACGCTAAAGTCTTTTAAAAATTTTGTCCGGTAGTTGGCGGTCACCAGTTCGTTGGTTTCAGACACGTCCGACTGGATGCCCTGATACTGGCCCTGCAATATGTACAGCGTACCGGTTGGCAATATGTTTGAGTAGGTGTAATTAAAGAAGTCGCGGCTTAAAGTGGCTTTGAAGGTAAGATCTTTGAATGGATTATAGATCAAAGAGCCCTGGCCGATAAAGCGATCCTTAACATCGTCTTCCTTAAATTTATTGATCACGAAGTAACCGTTCGAGGCGATGGAGGCGTCATTCCACACGATCTCCTTACCGCTTGAGTCGTAACCCGGTTTTAGCCAGCGGATGTCCACCGTATTGGCAACTTCCAGCGGCGTCCAGTTAGGGTTACCCAATGCATCTCCCGCGCCTGTGCGGTTATGGCCGGTTTCGATGTTGTACTGCGCAAGGGCCTCGATAGAGATTTTGCTGTTTAATTTTGCGTTTAAGGCAAGGTTAAATGTTTTGCGGTCGTAAGTAGTTCCGGGCAAAATCCCTTTACTGCTCAGATCGGCGAGCGAGAAGCGGTAGGTAATGCCTTCATTGCCGCCTACAAATGCCAGGCTGTTGGTATAGGTGCTTCCGGTTTGATAATAGTTTTGCAGGTTATTCTTTTGAGCTACGTACGGGTGAGTTTTACCGTCGACAGCTACATAGTCTGTAGAGCCATCTATTTTGGCACCCCATGATCTTCTGCCCGATGCTTGTGCAGCGGCTAAAGTGGTTGGTTTAACGCCGCCATCGCCCTGGCCATATTCGTACTGGTAATCAGGGAAAACGGCTACGTTATCATAGGTTGCTGTAGAGTTGAATTCAATGCCGATGCCCTTTTGTGCCCTGCCTTTTTTGGTAGTGATGAGGATTACACCGTTTGCGGCACGTGAGCCGTAAAGTGCAGCAGCAGTACCACCCTTTAATATACTTATCGATTCGATGTCATCCGGGTTGATGGCTGCGATACCATCGCCGCGGTCAACGTTGTTGGTGGTACCGTTTACGGTCGGTGCGCCGCCGGGTACGCTGTTATCAATTGGCATACCGTTTACAACATACAAAGGCTGGTTGTCGCCGGCCAAACCACCGTTACCCCTTATCACTATGCGGCTCGAACCACCGGGACCTGTAGAAAGCCCCGCCGCGTTAACACCCGCAACCTTACCTGATAAGCCGTTTGCCACGTTGTTTTCGCGCGCCTGGGTAAACTCACTTCCCTTTACTTCGCTTACTGCATAACCCAGCGCCTTTTTTTGCTTGCTGATGCCCAGCGCCGTAACCACAACCTCGTTAAGGGTGCTGGTGGTTGCTTTCAGTTTTATCAGCAAAGGAGCGGATGGATTGGTAACAGGCACTTCTTCGCGGTTATAACCCATGTAAGCTACCTGGAGCACTATGGGTTTGTCGGCATATTTGTCGGGTATGATGAGTTTGAAACTACCAGACATATCTGTGGCGGCACCAATCTGCGGGTCGGCTTTCAGTATAACCGATGCATTGATCACAGGTTCGTTAGTGGTGCCGTCAACTACCTTTCCGGTAATAGTTTGCGCTACCGGTGCTTTGATCTCGGTTTGTGATTCCTTTGAGGAAAAGATCGAGATCTGGCTGTCGTTGATCTTGCGGTAGCCCAGTTGAAAGCCCGATAATAACTGCTTCAGGTTATCGTCCAGGTTAAATTGCCGGGCGTTGTTAGCCAAACTTGCCGGCACAAACTTATTATCCAGCAATCCTTCATGGTAAGCAATCTGCACTTTAAATTGCTTTTTCAGATTGTCGAGCGCATCCTTTAAGGTTACCCGGTTTTCAGCAGCTTGCTGTACTGAAGCGCTCCGGGATTTTAAACGGAAGCTGTTGCTGGCATACGAAGTTTGCGCAAGGCCGTAAACCGACTGGCCGAGCAAAGCAAACAAGAAACAGCAACATTTAAAAAAGGCTGATAGGTCAAGTTTTCGCATAATACAATAGTTTAAGAGATTTAGTTGTTAGTTTTCAGTAATGGTGATATTCTTGTCAGCATAGGTTACTTTTACTGACAGCGTGGTTGAGATAGTCTCCAGTAATTCTTCGACGTTCGATACACTTATTTCCCCCTCAATTTTCAGGTCGGCAAGTTTGGCGTCCGGAATGTCGATATGATAGCCATAGTCGTCGGTCAGCACTTCGCAAATGTGGGCCAGGGTGGTATTGCTAAATACCAGTTGATGACTGGTCCATCCGGTCAGTTTTTCGGGTACAGCAAGTTTTTTCTGCTCAACTAAGTGTTTCTGAGCATATTCCACGTAGTCGCCCTTTTTCATGATAAGCTGTTGTTTACCGGTCGAGGCCTTGTCAACATATTCCAAACGGATCTTACCGCTTATCAGGCCAACGTCGGTTTTGTTGTGGCGGGTGCGTACGTTGAACGATGTCCCCAATACCTCTATGCTTACATCGTTGCAGTGAACAATAAACCGTTCAGTAGTTTTTATATGACGTGGGTCTTTATTAAGGTGCCTTACATTAAAGAATCCTTCTCCGCTGATCCAAACCTCTCTCGACTTCTTATCCCAGTTATTCACGTAACTTAGTTTAGAGTTGCCGTTTAAAATAACGATCGAGTTATCGGGCAGGATAACGGTGCGTACCTCGCCAAAGGCAGTGGCAATGTCTGTTTTAGCGTTATGTTTATATAGCCAGAATGCAACGCCTACCGACGAGATCAACACCAGCATGGCCGCAACGCGCATGAACCTGTTTAGTACGAATATTTTTTGTTTTGGAGCAGGTTGAGGCTGAGACTGAAGAGTGGCTTCGATTTTCCCCCAAACCTTTTGCTGGTTAGCTTCATTGGTAAAAACATCCTGATTACGGTAGGCAAGTATAATTTTTGAGGCCTCGTCGATAACTTCCTGCTGAGCCGGGTAAACAGTTGTAACCGATTGCCAGAAATTGATATCTGCCTCGGTTGGGGCAATTACAAAACGGACAAAATCGTCATCATTTAAAAAGTCGGGAACGGCGTAAGTACCATATTTTGTTAGCTGCATGCTATATAAGTTTTTTTTATTTAAAACCTATATACATGGTTAACCTTAAATTATCCCTTTGTAAATTAAAAAAATTATTTGTTGAAAAAACCGGAGCTTAAGCAGGAGTAAAGGCTTAAGAAAATAACGAGCTTGGAGGTTTTCAACGCGGCCTGCAGGTTGTTAAAGGCCTTATAAATAAGCTTATATGCCGAGCTGGTGTTGATCTCCATAATGTCGGCGATCTCTTCATAACCCAGGCCCTCATAAAAGCGCAGGAAGATGATCTCCTGCTGTCTTGCAGGTAGTTCTTTAATTACCGATCTGAGCTTGGATTGCAGTTCGCGTTCTTCTTCGTTAGCGATCATCTGCCGGTCGAATGAAATTTCGAACGAAAAATTGTAGTCGGGGTTATCCTCCAGGTCAACAAACCGCGATTGAGATTGCAGCTTTCGGAAAATGATATTCCGGAGCGACTTATACAGGTAATTTTTTACCGATATGGGGTTGCCTAAAGTTTCCCTGTTTGTCCATAATTTAATGAACAGATCATGTATAGCATCCTCGATAATATTTACGTCGCGGGTAAATTTATAGCCGTAGTTATTGAGCATTTTAAAGTGGTCGTTATACAACTTAGTGTACGCGGCCCAATCACCTCCTTTAAAGCTCAGCCATATTGTGGTGTTATCATCATCAAAACTCACAATACTTTTTGGCATAATTTAATAAGTGCTACCTGCTTTTTAATAAAATGAAAGTAGCACTTATTATTAAATATAACAACGATTTTACACAAAATTCAAATAGTTTTTTGTATCGATAGTGTATCGAAGTAAAATCAAATATTTTAAATGCCCGTATGTTTTGAAAGTCCTATTCTTCTTTAAGCGGTTTGCGGTGCCAGTAATTAGCCAACAGCGAACCGGTGGTATTCATCATTGGACCAAATACCGCAGGCGCCAGGCCGACAGTAGCAATTTTACCCAACGCTTTAGCTAACCCCGACGCCAGTCCTGCATTTTGCATCCCAACTTCTATGGCCATAGTGCGGCAATCCCGTTCGCTCATTTTAAATAAACGGCCCGACCAGTAACCCAGCGTGTATCCTAATAAATTATGGATCAGCACCAGCAGCACCAATAGCCCGCCGATGTTTAAAAGACTGTCCCTGCCTGCCGCGGTAATGATTACGATGATGAACGCTATCCCAAACATTGATACCAGGGGCATAACCTTTTCAAGCCACATTGCCCGTTTAAGTAAGTATTTATTGAAGAGGATGCCCGCGCCGATAGGGATGATCACAATCTTTACGATATCCCACATCATGCTCAGCGCATCTATCTTGATAAATTCTCCGCCAAGCAGCTTCATCAATAATGGCGTAAAAATGGGAGCCAGCATGGTTGAAACTGCAGTTATGGTAACCGAAAGTGCAAGATTAGCTTTAGCCAGATACGACATTACATTCGATGCCATACCATTGGGCGAGCAGCCAACCAAGATCATCCCGGCGGCAATCTCAGGCGGGAAGCCGCTTAA
Source organism: Mucilaginibacter sp. (assembly GCA_036569325.1). GTDB lineage: Bacteria > Bacteroidota > Bacteroidia > Sphingobacteriales > Sphingobacteriaceae > Mucilaginibacter. Next base: position 8,178 of record DATCQV010000050.1, read on the forward strand.
TTTCGCCAATGTAAAGCCAAGCAGCGGCATAATTATAAAATGGCTGCCCACCCCGATAAATACACCCTTAGGCATTTTTATCACACCGGCAAAGTCTGAAAGGCCCATCGATGTACCCATGCCAAACATAATCAGCTGAAGCAGCGGCGTTATCAAAGTCGACAATTTAAATCCGCCAACTTCTACAAAATATTGGGGGAAATACAGCGCCGTTGTCACCGCCGCGAAAATGATCAAAGTGTAAGAAAAGCCTTTGGTTGCTTCCGACCCGCGGGCAGCAATAGCGATCAGCACGAAAAAAGCTACAATAAAAGGGCCTGAATGGGCAATACCATCCTGGAAACCGACCCAGCCAGCAAGTAAAAGGGAAAGTATCGCAACGCCGGCAATAATTTTATACATACCGTTATTTTTCAATTGTTTAAATTTAGGGTGAGGATTGTTACCAGGTACGTTTGGCCATAAAGGCATCTAATTCGGCCCTTGTTATTCTTGGTTCGTTAGGGTTTTCGTCAAGCCATTTCATAAAGGCATCCTTGATCTTGTCAGTCCATTGGCTATCGATCTCGCCGGTTGCAAACTTTCCCGATCTGAGCATAGCATGCCCGAATTTATCTTTCACGTCAATAAATTCCGCTGTAGCTATTACCTTTTCGGCCAAATGAGCAGGGATAAACAGTACGCCTTCTTTTTCTGAGATCACCAGATCACCCGGCAGCACAATAGCATGGCCAATACGGATAGGCGTATTCAGCCCCATCAATACCATATCTTCCAGAAAAGAAGGGTCAAAATCGCGCACGAATGCGTTGAAACCTTTGATCTCCTTCAACCCGCTCAGATCACGCGCCGAGCCATCGAAAATAACCCCGTTGCCCGATTTAGCAAATATCGAGTTGCCCAGGTTGTCGCCAATCAGCGTACCGCCTCTTATTTTCCCGAAACCATCGGCTACATAAACATCGCCTTTAACTAATACGTCTATCGGCCACGAATTGGTGTTGCCCTTGCGTCCCTGTTTGGCGCCGCGTTCTTTAATGCTTTTCTCCACATCGGGACGGCTCGGCATAAACATGGCAGTAACTGCACGGCCAACCACCGGGATGGTATCATTCACCAGTTTCCAGCCGCCCTCAAACTGGTTGGTATAGCCTTCGTTTTTTAACACTTGCCAGGCTTCTTCAATGCCGATCTTTTTTGCCCTTTCGATCAAATTGTCTGGAATTTTAGGACGACCGTCAGCAAACCGCTCGCCTTTCCATTCCGATGTATAGAAGATCAGATCTTCTTTCGAAATGGTTTGTGCTTTGGCTTCACGGTAGCTGCCGGCAACTGTAATAAGCGCTAAGGTTAAAAGTTTATAATATTTCATTGTTCTCAAATTAGTGGGTTTCCGACTTTAACGCCGCTTCCTTGCTCTTTGCTACTTTTTTAGGCGGATAAACAGGCGTTGCCGATCCGTTCAGATCGTAAACAATTTTACCTGCACGTATGGTAACCTCGCATTCCAGTTTTTTATTGGCCGTTAGCTTGTAGCCGGTATAATCAAAGAAACCAAATTTACCATTTCGCATATTTAAAACTGCCACATCAGCGCTTGAACCTACAGATAAATTACCCAGTTCTTCGTGTTTAATTTCCTGCGCCGGGTTCGACGTACTGGCCTGGATTACATCATGTAACGACATGCCCATCGCCAGGAATTTGTTCATACAGGTCAGCATATCTTTCATGGCGTCGTTCATGCTGCCAACGTGCAGGTCGGTACTGATAGAGTTTGGCATAAAGCCTTCCTTCATAGCAGGTATGGCCTGCGAATAGGCAAAGCTGATACCACCATAACCCACGTCGAAAATGATTCCGCGTTTGCGGGCTTCGTATACAAAGGGTTTTACCTTGTTGGTTTGCACGTCTACAATATACTCACGGCTGCCCAGCTGACCAAAGCAATGGGTAAAAATATCGCCGGGGCGCAGGTGCTTCATAAACAATTCTTCTATCGACATCGGCGGATTGGCTCCCCCAAAATCAATCATCACCGGGATATTAGCAAGCTTGCCCGCTTCAACAGCACGGTCGGTAGGCGTCCAGTCATTGCCTTCGTAGTGGGCCAGTTTAATTCCCACTACAACGTCACGGTATCTCCGGGCCACCAGTGCGGTCATTTTTGCGTCCATGTCGTTTTCGTTCTGTTCATAGCCGCCGCGCATGCCCTCGCCAACAATATTTAAGAGCGCTAATACGCGGGTCTTCGAAACATCAATGGTCTGGCTTTTAAACGTAGGGAAAGTTCTCCAGCCCGAGCTGCCTGCGTCCACCACTGTGGTTACGCCGTTTCTGAAGGTAAAGCCGTCGGGGGAGATCCCCAGGTTACCGTCTTCATACTGGTGGTCAGGCTGTGTGCCGTAAAAGTCATGTGTATGAATATCAATTAATCCGGGCGTAACATACATTCCTTTGGCATCAACAACCTGGATACCTTGTTTCGCATCGATATCTTTTGAAACAAGGGCTATCTTTCCATCATTAATAGCCAGATCCATAACTCCGTCTATATTGTTTTTAGGGTCGATCATATGCCCGCCCTTGATCACGATATCGTATGATTGCGCAAGAGCCGCCTGGCAAAAGGTTCCTAAAAAGAGGAGTATTAAAAGATGTTTTTTTGACATTTTAAAATCAATAAATAGTTCAATAAAAAGTTAGGGCATCCTGCGAAAGCATGCCAAAGTCAATTCAATATACTGACTGTCAGACAGCCTGTTGCAGTATCGATTTTACCCTGTTTGCAACAATATCAACCTGATCTGGACGTAAAAGCACTACGCCTATGGTCAAATGCTCTTTCCTTCCGTTGGCAACAATGCTCGGCGTGCCGTTTTTCAGCGCAGCCACCACCTCTGCAGGTTTGATCTTAATTTTAGTTTGATCCCAGGTAACATTCAGGCTCGGAAAAGCATTGGCTGGTCCCGGATCAACCCAAACTTCGGTTTTAACGGTAGGCAAGGTTTCCAGCTTTGAGCCGATAACTTTTGTACGGTCGATCCACTCTTCCCATTCCTTCTTATGATCTCTTTCCAGGTAAGCTTTCAGGGCGGCATACATACCAAACATTTCCTCTTTGTTCACCTTCATCGGGCGGCCAATAGGAGCCTCGTTAGGGCTGTGGTTCAAACGCGCCGCAGTGATCAGGTCTTTACGGCCAAACAGTAAGCCGGCACTTTGCGGCCCACGGATCATTTTACCACCCGAAAATGTTACCAGGTCAAACCCTATCTTCTGGTATTTGAACAGGTTTTCAACCGGCGGCACGTCTGCTGCAGCATCCAGTAATGTTGGAATTTTATGTTTTTTGGCAATGGCAACAAAGTCTTCATGTGTTACGCTGCTTTTGCCTGCCGCGTTAAAGAACAATGCCATTACGGTACGCTCATTAATGGCTTTTTCCATTTCGTCAGCGCCTTCCACCTCGATGATTTTGGCACCGGTTGTAGTTACAGCCTGATCAAAAAGATAGCGGTGTGTTTTCTGCATGATCACCTCTGGCCGCTCACCGGGCAGATTAGGTAACATTTTGATCTTTTCCGCATCGGTACCGGTGATACAGGCAGCGGTGCTCAATAAGATAGCGCATGCCGCACCCGAAGTAACCATGGCCGATTCTACGTGCAGCATTTCGGCAATTTTAGCGCCTACCTTATCCTGCAGTTCGTACATATTGGCAAAATCGTGTGAGGTAGAATTAATCGCCTCCAATACTTCAGGCAGCATTAACGAACCCGACAAAAAAGTCATGGTTACCGATGCATTGATTACCGGGGTAACGCCGAGTTCCTTAAACAGGTCGCGCGCCGGTGCCGATGGCTTGGTTGGTTTGGCCGTTTCAGCCGGGGCTGCAACAACCTTGCTTGCCAGTCCGCCGGCCAGTGGCAGCAGCGTAAGGCCTTTTACTATATCTCTGCGTTTCATTTCAGTTTTGTCTTATATGTAAGCAATGCAATCCATTTCAACCAGCGAGTTACCCGGTACACCGCCCTTGGCAACAGCTACAGTAGTACGTACCGGAGGATTTTTGCCAAAACGGCCTTTGTACACTTCGTTCATGCCCTGGTAATCGGCAATGTCATTCAGGAATACGCCTACCTTAAGCACTTTTTCCATCGATGAACCGGCTTTGATCAACTCTTTTTCCAGTTCTTTCAGCACGATCTCGGTATGCGCCTTAATTTCAAACGGCTCAACGTGTGCGCCTTTACCGGCTATAAAAACCATGTTGCCTAATTTGGTCGAACCTGAAAACAGGGGCACGTCCTGCAGGGTGGTTACATTGTTCACTACCTTTTCATCGGCAGGCGCTGACGCTACGGCTTCTTTGCTTATTCCAAATACAGACAGGCCTACTACAGAGGCTATCATCTTCTTCAATACTGATCTTCTCTTTTCCATATTGTTATTAGTTTTAGTTTGTATGATGTGTTAATTTGTTGCTATTCAGTTTGTTTTATAACGAAGCGTGGTTATTTGTCTTCAAGGTAAGAATATATTTAATGATCTTATTAGCATCAGCCGATGTAATTGCAGGATGAGGCGCCATAGGAACAGGCCCCCAAACGCCGCTGCCGCCCTTAATTATTTTTTGCGTAAGCAGGTCAACCGTGGCCTGATCCTGCGGATACTTTTCGGCAACGGCCATATAAGCTGGTCCAACCAGTTTGGTATCTACCTTGTGGCAGGCCAGGCAATCCAATTTAGAGATGAGGGTTTTACCATCTTCAATCTCCGCTTCTGTAGCGAAAGGCGGGGGAGGCGTTTTCACGGCAGCCACCGGGGCAGGCTTCTTTTTCGCCACGGTCTTTTTCTTAACCTGCGCCGATGCGTTGCCGGCAAGGGCAATACCTGTAACACACAAAGCGACTATTATCAATCTTTTCACCTGCATCTTATTTCTGCTTTTTGGCCATTTCCCACTCACGTCCAGGTTCATCAACCCTGAACGTTTCTAAATTTCCCTGATCCTGTAAAGTCACGTACATGGTTCTGCCATCCGGTCCGCCGAAGGACACGTTGGTAGGCCGTTTGCCGGTGAGTTTTATTTCCTGAATCACCTTTCCGTCGGGCGATACTTTGGCTACGGTTCCTTTGCCGAAGCGGGCCTGGTAAATATTGCCCTTTACGTCGCATCTTAAGCCGTCCATACCAAAATCGGTAAACTCAATCACCAGCCTTTTGTGGCTGATCTTTCCTTTGGATGATAGGTCATAAGCCCAGATCCTGCGCTTTTCGTTTACATAGAGCGTCTTGTTATCGGGGCTAACATCTATACCGTTAACCGTGGCCATGGTATCCAAAAGCGTTACCTTTCCATCGGTATCAATGCGCCAGATCTTGCCGGTACCGGCTTTCCAGTTCGGATCGCTGGCGTAAAGGCGGTCTTTGTTATCAATAGCGATATCGTTCGGTTGACTCATGCCATCCTCATGCGCAAAAACTTTCTGCTCTTTGGTAACCATATTTACCTTAATGATGTTATGGCCGGTATAATCGGCAATCAGCATATTACCATGGCTATCGAAACGAATGCCGTTGCCAATACTCCCTTTCGGTAGTTCGATAAATACGCTGGCTTTTCCATCGGGTGTCATTTTGCCGATGGTGCCCTGATGGTCAAAGTTTACCGCGTAGACGTTGCCGTCCTTATCAACGCCCGGCCCTTCAACTCCCTCAGTGAAACTTTTAACCGGCGTAAATAATGAAGATTTGAAAAGCGCGGTATCCGCAGTTTGTGCATTTGAGTTAAGTGTAACTATAGTAAGCAAAGCAGGCAGCAATACCCGGTGAGCTTTAAAGGTTGATTTTATGTTTGATCTCATCATGGGTTTGTTTTTGGTGCCATTTTTCTTACTGCAGCAACCTGTGCCGGTGTTACAATTTCGGGAATGTTATTAAAATTCGATTTGATATATGTAAGCACTTCTGCTATCTGGTCGTCGGTTAAAAAGGTGCCGTGCGCGGGCATCACCTCGTTGTATGACTGGCCTTTTACCGTAACCGGCCCTTTCAAACCGTTAAGTACTACATTAATGAGCCTGTTGGTATTGTAATTTACCCATTCCGATTGCGCCAGCGGGGGGAAACGGTTACCATCGCCTTTGCCGTCGCTTTGATGGCAGGCTATACAATAGGTGGTATATATGGCCGATGTTTTCGGCATATCCTTAAACAGGTTGTCTTTGATCTCATCAGGTGTTTTAATGTTCGATGCCGTCATTTTCCGGTTTTCCATACCTGCTAACTGTGCCGGTCCGAAATTCTTTTTATCGCCCTGGTACATAATGCGCCAGATCTTTCCTTTTTCAGTATCGCTTATATACAATGAACCGTCAGGTCCTTCTGCCAAACCCATAGGACGGTAAACGGCATTGCTCACATTTAATATCGGGTCGATGCCTGCAAAACCATCGGCAAATACTTCCCATGGGCCCGATGGTTTGCCATCCTTAAATGGTACAAATGCAATAAAATAACCAGCCTGCGGATAAGGCGCACGGTCTGTAGAGCCGTGAAACGCAACGAATGCGCCATTCCTGTATCGTGCCGGGAACATTTTTCCTTTATAGAACAGCAGGTCATTAGGAGCGAAGTGAGCCGGGAACGCTACAATAGGCTTGGTTAGTTTAGTGCCTTCACCTTCTTTGGTTCCATCGCCGCCAAACTCAGGGTTCAGCAATTTTTTGCCTTTCAGCTCGTCGTAATA
>DATCQV010000051.1:0-11065 GCA_036569325.1 Mucilaginibacter sp.
CGTGAAAAACAAACAGAACAGGTACGGACCGTTCCGCCTGAATTAAATTTTTATTATAAATCAAAAATAAAATCTTACTTTGATCTACTCAACGCTAAATGACATGGACCAATCAAATGTTCAAGCAGGTGAAATGTACACCTTACAGCTTCCTTCAAAACAAGAAAGCATAACTGTGCTGGAAAATTTGATTGAAGAGATTGCCGACAAACACAGCGTTAGCGAAGATACTTTTGCTAACATGATGACCTGCCTTAACGAGGTTGCCATTAACGCTATTGTGCACGGTAACAAGCTTGATGAAAGCAAAAAAGTTATTATAAACGCCGATATAGAAAATAAACGCATTATCTGGACCGTTACCGACGAAGGCGAGGGTTTCGACTATAACAACCTGCCCGACCCGACCGCGCCCGAAAACCTGGAGAACCTGACCGGTCGTGGTGTGTATATTGTTAAACACCTGGCCGATCAGTGCATATTCAATTCAAAAGGAAACGAAGTTGAACTTCACTTCAAGATATAATGCCGGCTATCCATTTTTTTGAAGAAGACATCACCTATAAATTAAAAAACAAAACTGCCGTACGCGCCTGGGTTACCGAAACTATAAGGGCCGAAGGCTATAAACTAAAGGAGCTCACCTACATTTTTTGTTCTGACGCGTACCTGCTGCAAATTAACCGGCAGTACTTAAACCACGATACTTATACAGACATTGTAACTTTCGACAATTCGGAGATCGCCGGCAGTATTGCGGGCGATATTTTTATTTCGATAGAACGTATCCGCGAAAATGCTGAAAAATATAAGCACGCTGAAGCAGAGGAACTTCACCGCGTTATTATTCATGGCGCGCTGCACCTGCTGGGCTATAAAGACAAATCGGCCGCCGACAAGAAAAAAATGACAGAAAAAGAGGATTTCTATTTGAATAAGAGACCCTTTATTACCTAATTTTGACAGGCAACGGTTTCTCCTGATTAGCCGTATTGCCTATGGACACAAAAACCAAATTTTAAAACCATGAAAATACTTGCATTGATCTGCGCATTTATGCTGATCGCCCCTGTAAAATCAGTTTACGAGTTTAAGCTGAAATCAATTGAAGGAAAACCCTTTTCGCTTGCCCAGTACAAAGGCAAAAAAGTATTGATCGTTAACACCGCTTCAAAATGCGGCTTTACCCCTCAGTACGCCGATCTTCAGAAATTAGCCGAGCAATACAAAGACAAGGTTGTTGTTGTTGGCTTCCCTGCAAACAACTTCGGTCAGCAAGATCCCGGTTCAAACTCAGAGATCCACGCTTTCTGCAAAGACCGTTTCGGCGTAACCTTCCCGCTTAGCGAAAAGGTAAGCGTTAAAGGCGACGATATCGATCCGTTATTCAAATACCTGACCGAAGCACCAAACCCTGATTTCACCGGCGAGATAAAATGGAACTTCGAAAAATTCCTGATCGACGAAAATGGTAACCTGATCCACCGTTTCCGCTCTGCAGTTACTCCGATGTCTCCGGAGATCACTAAATACCTGTAACAGGTATAACGATTTTGAAAGGCTGCCTGTTGGGCGGCCTTTTTTGTTAAAATACGTTAGTGATAACTATATACATCCAAATCATTTTTTTGGTAAATTTGAATATGGATACATTGATTATACATCCGAATACCAAAGAGCAATTGCAGGCTTTAAAGGCTATAGCAAAGGCCTGGAAAATTAATGTTGAAACCCAACAAGGCCCTTATGATCCTGAATTTGTTTCGATGGTCAAAAAAGCGGAAAAAAGAGGAAACTACAAAGAAGTCGACGCTAATGATATATGGGGAAGTTTAAACTTAAAATAGAAGAACTTGCCGAAAATCATCTAAAGAAACATTACCGGTCCGGCGATAAAGCAAGTATCAAAAAGATCGAAAAAATTCTCGTCGAATTAACCGAAACACCTTATTCGGGAATAGGAAATCCTGAGGCCTTGAAATATGAATTATCAGGTTTCTGGTCACGAAAAATAAATCAGAAAGACAGAATGATCTATAAAGTTGACGAAGATGTAGTAACCGTTTTCGTAATTTCGGCTATGGGTCATTACGGGCAAAAATAAGTTCGCTTCGAAAATCTTTCCTTGTTGATTCCTATCATCGTAATGATATATTTTTCTTCGCCAACAATATCCTCACCTATTCCCTGTTCTATCTTCAAACAACCAAACTTTAAAATGAAAGCTATCTTTTCGTTCCTCTTTCTATCATTCTTTATTACATCGGCATTTGCTTCGGATGCAAGGATGCCGGCTATCGCCAAAGCCGATACAGACGTCAATATCCCGGCACCAAACTTCAGCCTGAAAGACCTCAACGGCAAAACAGTTTCCCTGGCCGATTATAAAGGCAAAACGCTCGTTATCGATTTCTGGGCCACCTGGTGCGTGCCGTGCCGCGAATCGTTCCCGGCCGTGAAAATGGTGATGGACAAATACAAGAATGATCCGGATGTAAAATTCCTTTTTATCGATACCCGCGAAAAGGTGGAAGATTTTGTTCCGCTGATAAAAAAATTCCTTGCCGATAACCAGTATCCGTTTTATGTGGTGTTGGATGAAAAAGGGACGGACGGGAAAATGGACAAAACCTATCTCAAATATGTGATGCCCGGCATCCCGACAAAATATATCATCGATAAGAATGGGATTATCCGTTTTAAACATGTCGGCTTTGTTCCCGGTCAGAAACCGGAAGACGCTGCTGCCGATGTAGAGGCGGATATTGAACAAACCAAAAAACAGGGTTTGTGAGCGTTATTTACAACAAAAAAGGCAATCATCTGATGAGCAGATGATCGCCTTTTTTTGATTAAGCAACCATTATTTATTGCTCTTTTTTAGCCTTCTCAGCAGCCTCTTTCGCCTTCTTAATTGAATCCTGCTGTGCCTTCTTTTTCTTCTTAAAGAATCCCCTCAACAGGAAATTATGCTGCGCCGCGGTCAAATCCTCATTCAGCGTTTTTGAAGTTTTGTGCACGGTAGCAATGGTTGTCTTCGCCTGGTTCACGGTGCCCTCCAGGTCGCGCGAGAGCTTATCGTTATTAAGCAGACGTCCTATGCTGCCTTTGCCATGATTGATCTTATCGACGATGGACGACAAGCCTGCGGTAAGTGTTTCGGCGTTATCGGCTACCTTAGTCAGCTTATTAATAATGCGGTCTACATCAAGCGGATTAACTGACGCCAGCTGGCCGCCGGGATTTACCTCCCGCGAATTTTTTGTTATGCCGCCAGGCGCAATCACTACCAGCTTATCTCCCATCAGGCCATCGCTGCCTATGCTGATCTTCGAGTCTGTCTTGATGAATTTTTTAACCGAATTATTGAGCGTGAGGTCTACCCTAACGATACTGTCGCTCACAATAGTAATATCCTCAACCACGCCCACGTTTATGCCGGCGAAGCGCACATTATTACCTACCTGCAGGCCATTTACGTTTTTAAATGTTCCGTAAACTCCGAATGTGGAACTAAACAGATTTTTCTGATTTCCTATAAAAAATATAGCAAGCACCAGCACCAGCAAGCCAATGAAGGTAAATATGCCTATTTTAAATTTTTGCGATGTTGTTGCTTTCATGATACGTCTTCAAAATATGATCTTACAACTTTGTCTTCTGATTTGCGGAGCTCGTCAAATGTCCCTTCCGCTATATATTCTCCGTCATCCATCACTACCACCCGGTCTGATGCTATCCTGGCGCATTCCATGTCGTGCGTAATAATGATAGACGATGTCTTTTGTTTTTTTTGAAGGAACAGGATCAGGTCACTTATTTCGCGCGAAGTAATGGGGTCGAGGCCCGTGGTCGGCTCATCATACAACATGATCTCCGGCTCTACAATGATTGTGCGCGCCAGCCCGGCCCGTTTACGCATCCCGCCCGACAGATCTGAAGGCATCTTGTCTATTGCGTCTAACAGCCCTACACTATCCAGCGCCGCCTCTACTCTTCTGTCAATCTCTTTCCTGTCTTTTAATTTAAGCACCCGCGTAAGCGGAAACTCCATGTTCTCGCGTACCGACATCGAGTCGTACAAAGCGCCGCTCTGAAACAGGAAACCCACCTTTATCCGCAGCCCCCGGAGTTCTTTATCATCCATATCGGCAACCTCTTCGCCAAATACTTTTACCGAACCTTCGTCCGGCGTCAGCATTCCCACAATACACTCTATCGTAACAGACTTTCCCGTTCCCGACCGGCCGAGGATCACAATGTTTTCGCCGCGTTTCAGTTCGAGGTTTAATCCTTTCAGCACCTTCTTATTTCCGAAAGATTTCTTTAAGCCTTTAATAGCTATTACCACCTCTTCCTTTTTTCCGGGCGCCGGCTGCTTCTCTGTTTTTACCTGTTCTTCTTCCATGGCTACCCTATTAATTGTAAAACAGCAGGCTTGTGATCTGTACGGCAATTGCATCTATCACAAAGATCCACAGCGATGCGGTCACCACTGCAGAATTTGCGGCAACGCCCACACTCTCGGTGCCTTTATTAGAATGAAAGCCCTTATAGCAGCCCACAAATCCGATAGCGAACCCAAAGAAGATGGTCTTAATAAATGCGGGTAAAAAGTCGCTGAAATCAAGCGCGCCGATCACTTTCGTGAAGTACAGGCGGAAACTGATACTGTCACGAATATTCAGCGCCAGAAAGCCGCCAAAAAGGCCGATCACATCGCCCAGTACCGAAAGTATAGGCACCATAACGGTGGTAGCCAAAATACGGGTAACCACAAGGTATTGTGTAGGATTAGCGCCCGATACTTCCATAGCGTCCAGTTGCTCAGTCACCTTCATACTACCCAGTTCGGCGCCAATGCTCGATGCTATTTTACCGGCGCATATCACAGCTATGATCACCGGCCCTATTTCCCTGATAAATGATACCGACAGTGTTTTGGGCAACATGCTCTCTGCGCCAAAAGCTACCAGCGTAGGCCTGAGCTGAAGGATAAGCACCACCCCCATAATAAACGAGGTGATCCCCACCAGCGTTAACGAGCGGTAGCCTATTTCGTAACATTGCCGCACAAACTCCGACCATTCAAAACCACCCGCAAAGATGTTCCTGAAAAATTTGAAGAAAAAGCCCACCTGGTCGCCGATCCCTTCAAACCAGCGCCGCCATGCGGGAATTATAACCTCTTCTGCCATAGGTATTTATATTTTGCTTATTAAGCGCTATCCTGTAAAAATTGTTTTGACTCAATAGAAATTTTTTCCTGTATTTAAGCGGGCCGGCTTTTAGATGATCAGTGTCGCAATTGAAATGCGTGGTTCTAATTGTATCGGGTTATTTAATAAACAGCTGTTTATGACTTTTGTTTGAAGTAGTAAGGTTATCCGCAGAAGATCAAATTGCGTGTTTAAACACATAGTTTTATTTATGTACAATTTAATTATCCGTATTTTTGCAAAAAATTGAGTGCGAAGTGGTTAAAACAGCAATTATAACAGGTGCAAGCGGACTAACGGGCAGTTGTCTTTTACAATTGTTGTTAGATGAACCGGGCTATGACGAAGTTATTGCCCTGGTTCGCAAAGAGCTGCCTATAAAGCACCATAAGCTGCAGCAAATCATCGTTGATTTTGATCATCTCGACAATTACTCCAACGCTATTAAAGGTGATGCTATTTTTTGCCTTCTCGGTTCAACTAAAAAGAAAACTCCCGATCTGGCCGTGTACCGGAAGATCGATCATGATTACCCGGTGAAACTTGCGGAAATAGCCTTAAGGAATAAGATCGGTCAGTACCACTTAATGTCGTCAATTGGGGCCAATGGCAGTTCATCTAATTTTTATACAAAGATGAAAGGCCAAACGGAGCAGGACATAACTGATATCGGCTTACCGGCTACTTACATTTATCGCCCGTCTTTTTTAGTTGGGAACCGGAAAGAGAACCGTCCTTTAGAAAAGGTTTTTGTTGGATTGATGACAGTGATCAACCCCCTGCTTTTCGGAGGCATCAAAAAGTACAGGTCTATCAGGATTGAAGCCGTGGCCAGCGCCATGTACAAACAATCATTAAAAAACGAACCGGGCGTACAAATTTACGAATCGGACAAAATACAGGAACTATCGTGAGCAATTACATCTCAGCCGAAAACCTCGGCCATTCTTTTCATGACCATTGGCTATTCAGAAATGTGTCTATCGGTGTTAACCGCGGTCGCCGCGTGGCGTTGGTAGGCATCAATGGCGCCGGCAAGTCAACGCTGTTGAAGCTGTTATCGGGCACGCTTAAACCTACTGAAGGCAAAGTAGCACAGGCACGCGATCTGAACATGGGTTACCTGGAACAGGATCCCGGCTTTAAAAACGCCGTAACCATCAGTGATTATATCTTTCATGCCGACGATATCCAGCAGCAGCTCATCCGCCGGTACGAAGAGTTGTTAGAGAATGATCCGGAAAATTCCAAAGCCATTGAAAAGGTAATGGAAGAGATGAGTAACGTAGATGCCTGGGAATATGAATATAAGATCAAAACCATTTTAGGGCGATTGGATATTCATCATCTCAATCAAAAGATCACTACCTTATCCGGTGGCCAGCGCAAGCGTTTGGCATTGGCCAGGCTGCTGATCGAAGATCCGGATATCTATATCCTGGACGAGCCTACCAACCACCTCGATATCGATACTATTGAATGGTTGGAGAAACTGCTTACCGAAGGCAACAAAACCATCCTGATGGTTACGCATGACAGGTATTTCCTGGATAACGTTTGTAACGAGATCCTGGAGATAGATAAGGGCAAGATCATCCCTTATGTAGGCAACTACGGTTATTATCTTGAAAAGAAAGCCGAACGCGAAAGCGCAGACGAGGCCGCCTTTCAAAAGAACAGCAACTTGTTGCGTAAAGAACTGGAATGGATGCGCCGCCAGCCGCAGGCACGTGGTACCAAGTCGAAAGCGCGGATCGATGCCTATTATGATCTGGAAGAGAAAACAAAGAATGGCGGCCCGAAGCAAAAGGTGGAGTTAAGTGTTAAAACTGCACGCCAGGGCAACAAAATTATGGAGATGAACAACCTGTACAAAGCGTTCAGGGGACAAACATTCATCAATGATTTCAGCTACACCTTTAAAAAAGGTGACAGAATTGGCCTGGCGGGAAGGAACGGCAGCGGTAAATCTACCCTGTTAAATCTCATCACCGGCGCACTGGAACCTGATAAGGGTAATATCGATAAAGGTGAAACGACAATCATCGGCTATTTTCACCAGGCCGGTATTACTTTTAAAGAAGATGAACGTGTAATAGATATCGTAAAGAACGTTGCTGAATTTATTACCATGGCCGATGGTAAGCTCATTTCGGCTTCCCAACTGCTGACTTTATTTCTCTTTCCTCCCGCCAAGCAATATGGATTAGTATCAAAACTAAGCGGCGGTGAGAAAAAAAGACTGCAGTTAATGAGCATCCTGATCAAGAACCCAAACTTCCTGATACTGGATGAGCCTACAAATGACCTGGATATCGATACCTTAAACGTGTTGGAAGAGTTTTTGACCACCTATCCGGGTGTATTAATGATGGTTTCGCACGACAGGTACTTATTAGATAAGCTTACCGACCAGCTTTTCATTATGGAAGAAGGCGGCCATGTGCGTATTTATAATGGAAACTATTCGGCCTATCGCGTTGAATTGGAAGAAAGCAAGCAACAGAACAAGAAGAATCCCGTTATAGAAACCCCTAAAGTAACTGAACCTAAAAAGAACAAGCTTAGCTTTAAGGAACAAAAAGAACTGGATATGCTCGAAGGCGATATAGCAGCTATTGAAAAAGAGCTAAAAGAATGTAACGATGAACTAAACGCAACAGGTATCGCTCCTGCTAAATTAGATGAAATACTAAAGCAAATAACTGCTTTAAATAGCCAGCTTGATGAAAAAAGCATGCGCTGGATAGAATTATCAGAGTTAAAAGAAGGGTAACAATGAAGTTTTCAGATATATTAGCTTCTATAGGCGTTATCATTTTATTGGTGGCATTCCTGTTGAATTTATATAAAAAACTACCCGCGCAAAGTAAAATATACGGGCTAATGAACTTTATTGGCGCAGGTATTTGCTGTTTATCATCCTATTTAATCAGGTTTTACCCTTTCGTTCTATTAGAAGGCGTTTGGGGCATTGTAGCTTTACTATCATTATTTAACGTTCCACGTGGAACATCGGGTGATAATAAATAATTTTGTATAATGATATATGTTCCACGTGGAACATATATTCCTAAAGAAGTCAGCTTTAAACGATGTTCCACGTGGAACATTGATACTGTAAATAGATTATAATGTTTAAAAAATATAACGTTATTGTGGTGGGAGCCGGTCATGCCGGTTGTGAGGCGGCGGCAGCGGCAGCTAACCTGGGTTCATCGGTGTTATTAATAACCATGAATATGGGTGTTATAGCGCAAATGAGCTGTAACCCTGCTATGGGCGGTGTTGCAAAGGGGCAGATTGTTCGGGAGATTGATGCTATGGGCGGGTATTCTGGCATCATTACAGATAAAACATCTGTACAATTTCGCATGCTTAATAGGTCAAAAGGCCCTGCTATGTGGAGTCCGCGTGCACAAAGCGATCGTATGCGCTTTGCAGAAGAGTGGCGTTTAGCGCTTGAGCGTATTCCAAATGTTGATTTTTGGCAGGATACGGTTACCTCTTTATTGGTAAAGGGGAATACCATTGCAGGTGTAAAAACATCCTTAGGGATAGAAATAGAAGCTGATGCAGTAGTGCTAACCAATGGTACCTTCCTGAATGGATTGATCCATATCGGCGAAAAACGCTTTGGTGGTGGCCGTACGGCAGAGAAAGCAGCCACGGGTTTAACTGAGCAACTAGTCACTTTAGGCTTTGAATCGGGCAGAATGAAGACCGGAACTCCTCCAAGAATTGATGGCCGTAGTCTGAATTATAGTTTAATGGAAGAGCAATGGGGCGATGAAGAAAGGGGTAGATTCTCGTTCACCGATGTAGAATTAGCTAAGGAACAACGCTGCTGCTGGATCACCTATACCAATAAAAACGTCCACGAAACACTGAAAGAAGGCTTCGAAAAGTCGCCGATGTTTACTGGTAGAATTAAAGGTTTAGGCCCACGCTACTGCCCCTCTATTGAAGATAAGATCAACCGTTTTGCTGAACGCGACAGACACCAGATATTCGTTGAACCTGAGGGATGGAATACAGTTGAGATCTATGTAAACGGCTTTTCTACTTCGCTTCCGGAAGACATTCAATACAAAGCTTTGATCCAGATTCCGGGATTTGAGAATGCGAAAATGTTCCGCCCGGGTTATGCTATTGAGTACGATTACTTCCCTCCCACTCAATTAGACCTTACTTTAGAGACCAAACTGATCAGCAATTTATACTTCGCAGGTCAGATCAATGGCACTACCGGTTATGAAGAAGCGGCTTCTCAGGGCTTTGTTGCAGGTATAAATGCACACCAAAAGATCAATGATAAGCATGAACTGATCATGAAACGATCGGAATCATACATAGGCGTTTTGATAGATGACTTGGTAACGAAAGGTACTGAAGAGCCGTATCGTATGTTCACCTCCCGTGCCGAACACCGGTTGTTGCTTCGCCAGGATAATGCCGATATCAGGCTCAGCCCTGTAGCTCATGAACTGGGTTTGATTAGTGATGAGCGGTTACAGAAGGTAAATGATAAGATCAAAAACTCTGACGACATTGTTAAGTTCGCTAAAGCAAAATCGATAGAGCCGGGGAATGTCAATTCATTATTGGAAGAATTAGAAACAAGTCCGCTAAGTCAGAATACAAAATTATTTAATTTAATAAGTCGTCCGCAGGTGGGCCTCGATGACCTGCGCAAAGCGGATAGCTCTCTTGACGAACTGCTCATCAACTTCGACAAAGAAACCATTGAACAGGCTGAAATAAAAATTAAATACGAGAGCTATTTTGAAAAGGAACTGGAGATAGTAGACAAGATGAAAAAAATGGAAGACAAAGAGATCAACCCGGCCTTCGATTATCACCAGTTAAATTCATTGTCGAAAGAAGCCCGTGAAAAATTGATGAAGGTAAAACCGCGTACTTTGGGACAAGCATCCCGCATTTCGGGCGTTACACCGTCTGATATCTCGGTTTTGATGGTTCACATCGCAAAATAGCGTTATAAATAGCTGATAATTAATTTATTACAAAAATATCGCGTTAAATAAATTATTTTTAATTTTTAATATCACAGATCGTTAAAATATAAAAGTCGCTTAGAGCGTTTAAAAACGATGTTAAACAAAAAAGGCCTTTTTTTCGGATCACTTTTCGCCGCATTTTGCGTGATTTTATTAAATTTTGGATGTGCAAACCGCCAATTACCCCAGGGAGGCCCGCGAGATCATGATCCGCCGAAATTATTGAAGGCAACACCGGCAAACATGACCCGGCATTTTAAAGATAAAGTTATCCAGCTCGACTTCGACGAATATTTCAGATTGACCAATACTTATGCCGAGATCAGCATGAGCCCCACCCCGGCAAAATTACCGGAATACAAAGTGAAGGGAAAAAGTTTGGTTATTACTTTAAAAGATACCCTTGAAAAAAATACGACCTACGTTATTAATTTTGGTAAAGCCATTGCCGATGTAAACGAAAATAATGTTCTGAAAAATTTTACCTACGTTTTTTCGACCGGTGAACATATCGACTCATTGAGCGTATCCGGCCAGGTGATCAACTCGCTTACCCAGCAGCGTGAAAAAGATGTAACGGTAATGCTCTTTACTTTAAAACAGGACTCGCTTTTATTTGGCAAAAAGAAACCGACCGTTTTTGCAACAACCGACAGTGCAGGCCATTTCAGTCTGAATAATCTTCATCCGGATGATTACCGGATCTATGCACTGAAAGAAACTGCACCCAATAAAATTTATGATAACGACGCTGAACTGATTGGCTTCAGTTCGAAAGTGATCCACCTGGAAAAAGACAGTGACAACATCAAGCTTACACCTGTC
>DATCQV010000052.1:0-7494 GCA_036569325.1 Mucilaginibacter sp.
CAACCAATCAACTAAAAAATATTCAGGTGCCTATATCGGCGGTGTCCACCTCTTCCCATTCCGAACAGAGAAGTTAAGCCCGCCAGAGCCGATGGTACTGCAGTAAAATGTGGGAGAGTAGGTCGGTGCCAAATCTTATCACCTTTAATGGTGTCTTGCAAACCCTTCATCAGTCAGATGAAGGGTTTTTACGTTTTTGGGATTTTCCACTACTCAATTTCGTCGAATTTGGCAAGTCGATAAAAGAAGCCCGGGTTTGGCAGATAGAAGAAACCATTTACATTCAGCCTGTCGAATTCGTCCCATGATTGCAGACTGGAAATTTTAACCAATTTGTCGTCCTTATATTGATATATACCCATGTTCATCGAACTGTAGTCAGGTGCATGAAAATTGGGCGGTAAGGAATCGACACTGAAATTACTTTCATGGGATTTTGTGAATTTATAGAACAAGATGCCATTTGGCCAATTTATCGTATCGCTGGTTGCTTTGAGAGGCGGATCGCACAGCATAAAAGTCGAGTCATTCTTTATCTGCGTCAGTTCGTCCATCTTAAACAATAATTTTTTATCATTTTTTGCAGGCTTTTCAAACACGAAAAAATCAAGCTTTATACCGTAAGGAGTCGGTTGAAACGCATGATAGACATTCCCATATTTTGATTTTATTTTAAGACTCACCGAATCGTAGCATGAAAATTCATGCTGTGAAATTTTGGTATAGTACCTTTTTAAGTCCGCCTTTTGGGCATTACTGATCAAACACGCAAAGCACAAACTGATCACGCATAATATTTTCTGCATATACCTACAACTTTTGTCTTATCTGGACGATATAAATATAACCTGTCGTCGCGTTCGTCATTCGCTGTCTCCGAATTTATTTGCAAGCATATTTATGTCACGGGCGCTTATGGTAATCTCCCCACTACTCACCACAATCCTATACCTGAATGTCACCTCTTCCCCCTTCTTGAGCCTCAAATTCTTTTCCAATTTCCCATTGGTAAAAACCTTTTCGCCAAGCGGATTGGCGGCAAACAAGCCATATCCCCGCGCATGCCAGAATGTAGGATAATTAGGATTCTTAGGATGATCGATAATGGCGATGCTTACTGAATCGGTGCCCATTTTACCGTAGACCTTGCACCATACGCCGCGGCTGCTCCATGCATCGTTGCCGGTTTTGCCGGCGCTGGTAATATAATTTCCGTTGGCTATATGGTCGGTGCCGCCTTTAACTACGGTTACGTTGCCCTTATCGTCTGTAAATTGCTGGTCTTCGGTGGTAGGCATTTGCAGTTCGTGGGCCAGGCGCAGGCCAAGCATACCGTCTTTCGCGTCGGTGAACAGCGCATCGGTATCGGCTTTTAACGTGGTTATCCGATCGATCATGCGGTGGGTTTCATCCCCACTGAATTCAAAGCGTGTAGTTTCTTCTAAAATAACTTTGTTTTGCTGGTTTGTCCAGTTGGCGTGGTAGGTTAGCGTACCGGTTTTGCCATTCTGTGTTTTCAGGATCTTATCGGTGCGGATCCAGCCATATAAATGCTTCTTTTCTTTAGGAATAGCATACGAATTATTCCAGAAATCCAGGTCGTTAAGCTTTTCAAAATTAAACCAAAGGCCAATATGATGCGGATGATCGTTCGGCTCATTAGGTCGTGGCGCTAACGGGAAGCCGCGTGTTACTACGGTACCATTGGCAGCATGCAGTGGAAATAAAACAGGTTTCTCTAAGGTATCGGGATACAGGAATTGCGTAAACAGTTTACCGCCTATCAGTACGTCAACCTTACGTTCCTTAGCGGACATTACAATTTTTACCGGCTCACTTTTCTGAGCCTGCGCGATAAATGGAATGATCGCCGTTGCGGTGATCATTCCAAATTTTTTCAGCATATCCATCGCTCAATATTTAAATATTTTTCCGTTGGCCATTACCTCTTGGGTCTTCTCATCAAAGGTGGCTTTGTAACCGGTGTGTACAGCGGCATTGGTCATGATATTGGCAATAGAGTGGCTATAACCTGCTTCAACCGGCGCATTCGGTTCCTTACGGCTGCGAACGCACTCCATCCAGTTACGTACGTGGTTGGATGTAAGCACATCGCCGCCTGTATTGGCCGAGGCCACTACACGTTCGGTGCTGGCAAGGCTCATTTCAGGCAATAAATTGGCTTTCATGCCCATCGCCGCTGCCATTTTTTCGGTCAAACCGCCTACAGGCGATACTTTATTGGTGTCGAGGTTCAGTTCGCCGCCGTTAGAGTAATATATCTCTGTAGGATGCTCATCACCGTTATGCATGCGCGAGGCGAAAACTACCTGAAAACCAGTCGACGGATCATCCAGCGGACCATAATCAAAAGCCGCAGTTATGGTATCCCAATTCCGGCGACCATCCTTCCACATATAAATTCCACCGTTTGCTGTTACGCTGCGCGGATGTTTTAGTCCGCTGAACCAGTGCACGGTATCAATCTGATGGCTCATCCATTGTCCCGGCAAACCCGATGAATACGGCCAAAACAAACGATATTCCAAATAGATTCTTGGATTGAATGCCTCATAAGGGCGGTTCATAATAAAGCGCTTCCAGTCGGTATCTTCTTCCTTTAAAACTTTCAACAATTCGGGTCTGCGCCAGCGGCCGGGCTGGTTTACGTTCCAGGTGAGCTCCACCATTGTTATCGGCCCGAATTTTCCCGAACGAATAAAATCATTGGCTGCGTGGTAATTGGCGCCGCTTCTGCGCTGCGAGCCGATCTGAACTATCTTGCCCGATTCTTTGATCGCCTTCAGTGCCGCCTTGTTATCCTCCATGGTTTCGGCAAAGGGCTTTTCAACGTAAGCATCGCAGCCAGCTTTTACCGCTTCGATGGCATGGCGTGCGTGCTGAAAATCGGCGGTGCTGATAAATACGGCATCTACGCTTTTGCTGTCGTACATTTCCTCATTATTGCGGAAGGGCTTCACATCGTTTTGCATCTTTTCTTTCCATATAGCCGAGCCTTCTTCACGCCGTCTTTTCCAGATATCAGACACAGCCACCACCTCAAAGTTCAGTTCCTTATAATGGTTCATAAAGCTTGGGATGTGCGAACTGCGGTGCCTGTCGGAAAAGCCGACAACGCCTACCCGTACGCGGTCGTTTGCGCCGATGATACGTTTGTAACTTTTTGCGCTGAATGCAGATTTGGAAAGCATGACACCGGCGCCCGCAATGGCAGCCTGCCTGATAAATGTGCGACGAGAATTTTTCATAGATGTATAGTTGGTTAAATGAGTGCCGGCCTTTTAGGAACAAGCCGGATTCAATACAGGTGAAGGTACACAAAAAGAATTATTATTGTTTAATTGACAGGTAACAGTTTTAATACGCCAACTAATTTTGTAGCTTATTTAAGCAGTTTATTCAATTCATCTATCATTGCAGGCCGGCGCGGATATTTTAACTTCAGTTTTTCCGCAATGGATATAATCTGATCTTTGCCGCGCGGTAAATCTTTTATCAGTTGTTTCATAAGCTGCGCAAGATTATAATAATCACTTCTATCGGCCGAAGCATCGCCCAGTAATTCTAATGCCGGGATATAAATCTGCACCAATTCGTCAGGGTAAAAGGGCAGTAAATAGCGATGATATTTAATAATAACTCTAAGGTCACGCACTTTTTTAACCAACTGGAATAATTCATCTATGTAATTTTCCTTGATATAAAATGGCGATAACGCTCCAAGTAATTCTCCATCAAGGTTGCCCCAGCTATTAGGTTTATAATTTTTGATAACGGTTTCCCGTCTATTTTCTATTTCCTCGTCAATAATTCTACGCCATTCATCTTCTTTGTAGGTCGCCTTCCATTGATCGTAATATTGTTCGTTAATTGTATGTCCATCTATGGCAAATTGCCTGCAATAACTTCTTACCAGTGGCAAGTCATTCTCTATCATTGCAATACGGAGCAGTTGCTTTTCCCATTGTGAAATCACGCCGGGGTGCTGGCTGGCTTCTGCTGTTTCAATACCGCCGGCTATTAATTTCTTCGCCGCTTTAAAATCTTCCCGGTCAATTGCTTTGTCTATTTCCCGTTGTCGTATCTCTTGTATATTCAGATTTTGCTGAATTAATAACTCAACTTCGGCTGTTCTGCCAATCGTCTCTAAAAAACTGATCTTCGCGCTATTCAAAAAATCACGCCGATAATGATCATATTCCCCGGTAAGTGTATTTAATTGGTTATCGATGTAAGCTATAAAGTTGTCTGCTTTATTCAACGCCGTGGCCAGGTATTCAAAAGTCGATAACAGTCCATATCCAAAATCGCCATAAGCAAAATAAATCCGGTTAGTAAGTTCCAAGCTTAAAAATTGAAATATACGGCCTTTCATGTCTGGGGCTATATCGTTGCTTTTCGCCATTGCGTCAATCGCTTCAACAGCATTGAAAACCACGTCGCCTAATGAGCCGCTTGAGTCGTCACTGTAAGTAAGTACATCCAGCATTTCTTTCAGAACCGCGGTTGCTATTGCAAAGGCCGCTATATAATTTTTCTGAGCTACTAATTCGTAGCTTTTTTCAATAAGTTTATAAGCCTCTTTGCCCAATAATGACGACGAGCGGTAATCTACATATCCGGCGATGGAATATTTCTTTACCAGTTTTTTAATCAGAGACGTGTACTTTTCACCAACATCGAGACTGTCGTCTTTATCGGCAAAGAAGATCTCAAAAGCAATCTTGAAGTCCTTATGTTTTGCGGCATATTGTTTAACAAAAACGCTGTATTCGTCAGCGGTTATGTGGGCGAGCAGGCTATCAAAGGAGTTTTTCTTTTTTGATTTTGCAGTAATTTTTATGCGATTGTTAATTTCCTCACGAATTGCAAAAAAAGCTGCCGTAATGTGTTTGCATATATCGGCATCGTGCGGGCAATCGCAATTATAGCCGGCAATCTCATTGTCCTTAATCAGTGAAACATTTACCAAATAAACGTCCGAACCTTGAACTTCTACAGACCATGCACCTTTTGTTTCCTCAATTTCCAAAATGGCGCCATCGTTATAATACTCTTCGCCTCTTAATAATATGACGCTATTTATCCACTGGTCAAAATTTTGGATGGTAAACTTGCCGCTGCCTTTGATTAACTTCACTTTATTTAATTTTTAATGACTTGGCTAATATCTCAAATTATTAAACTTGCATAGTTTTTTATGTCATTTAATCTATCGAAACATTAAATCTCAACAAGAATGCCCGTAGAAATTGCATCTGAAATCATCAAACAAATAGCCGAGGAACTGGAAATGGGTATGCTGTGCTTTTACCACAAAACAGACGGCAGCCTTGAGGTTTATCCGGATGAATTAAGTAACCCGGGTTTCGATGAGGAATTCTGGGAAGAAGCAATGGAAAAGGTAGAGGAGAATCCGGGCGACTATATCGCTTTTGAACCGATGCGCAGTTCGGAGGCATTCCGGGTGATGAAAGATTTTGCAGATGGTATAGGTCATATACCAACGAAGAATAAGTTTAATGACGTGCTTTCACAGAAAAAGCCCTTTGCCAATTTTGACAATATGCTGGGTTACTATCCAGATTTGCGCCAGGAATGGTTCAAGTATAAAGAGGAACGCTATATTCAGCACGTAAAAGACCAACTGGAAACAGCAAATTTAGATGAAGCAAATGAAGATGATGAGTAACAAAAAAGGTTAGCGTCAAACACTAACCTCCAGTCTCTAATCTCTATTCTCCAACCCTTATTTCACCCTCAGATATTTTTCAATAATGGTGCGGTCGATATTAGTACCTTCCACTTTTTCCACGCCTTTTTGGATCAGCGTATCACCGCTGAAGGTGATGGTAAAATTGAAGGTTTTGCCTTCCCAGGCTTTATCTTTATAGTAATCGAGGTGCTCGGTGTACTGATCGTCTTTCAGGGTATAAGCGCCGCCGCCGCCGTCGAATTTGTTCGACGAATCTTTAGCGGTATGCTGAATATGGTTCAAAAACGCGAAATGTGTAGCGTTAATGATCTTGATCATTTGCTGATCTTTCGGGTAGCTGTTAGCCTGGGTTTGTCCCTTGCTGATGGTTACGCCCGATACCAGCTGCCAGGTACCGATAATAGGATTTGCAGGTTCCTCTTTTTTCTGTTCAGGTTGTTTGCATGCCGAAATAAGGGCAGCAGCGGCTAATAACACTGCGATCTTAAATTTCATAATTAATTGATTTTTGGTTGATTGATTTCCTAAAAGTAAAAATTAAAATGCGAAGTTGCAGCCACTTAGTTGGCAACTTATAGCTCTTTTTTTATATTTGGCGGCTACCCCATCCTCAATATCAAACCAATTATACCGTTTTATTTGAAACATCTATTTACGCTCCTGCTCTCTGTTTTCATTTGCCATTCGTTATTCGCCCAGGTAAAATTAGATGGACATATCACAAACCTTGCTAAACATCCTGTGGGTTTCACAGTGGTAACGCTGAAAGGAGTTGGCGACGGGCATGCGGCGCAGGCCGATAGCGGCGGGCATTTCAGCTTTAACAGTTTGCCGGCCGGAAAATATAACCTCAGTACATCGGCGTTAGGATACTTTACGGTAAGTATGGATGTGAACATTACGCACGATACCACCATTAATATTCAGTTGGCTATCACCAATACACAATTAAGCGAGGTTACCATTACCAGCGATAAGCCCGTGATGGAGAACAATACCGAGAAACTGGTGTATAACGTATCGTCGAGCATTACGGCAAACGGTGGTGATGCGCTTACGGCCATTGGTAAGATCCCCGGGATTAGGGTCAATAATAACGAGATCAGCATTGCGGGTAAGGGGATGGTGAAAGTAATGGTGAACGACAGGCTGGTGCAGTTGGCGGGCGAAGACTTAACGCGCTACCTGAAAACATTGTCGGCCAACCAGGTTTCGAAGATAGAACTGATCAAAAACCCGTCGGCGCAATATGATGCGGAGGGCAATGCCGGCCTGATCAATATTACCACTAAGCAAAGCAAAAAACAAGGACTATCGGGCAATATTCAGCTGAGCGAAAAACAAGCGCTGCAGGATCCCGCGCATGTGTTCGGAACCAGCAACTGGTGGACGCTTAACAGCAGCGCCAACGTGAATTACAATACTAAAAAGCTATCGGCCTATGCCAGTTTGAACGTGAACGGCGACCATGAACTGGAGGGTTTTGAAACGGACCTCTTCTACCCAAAACAAACCTGGAAGCAAACCGATACCGGCAACTACCGCCTGCACGAATACTCGTACGTGCTTGGCTTCGACTATAAGCTGTCGTCCAGGGCAACCATAGGGGTAAACTACCTTGGCGGATCGAACACGGCTGATGGTTCTGACCATGTTAATAACCCGGTTTATAACCTGGCCGGCGGGCTCGACAGCACTTTGCGTACGTACGCCACCTATCATCCGGTAGCTATCAGCAATTCGGTAAACGTGCATTC